>NZ_JBFRNU010000047.1:0-122262 GCF_041471145.1 Vibrio sp. 10N.261.54.A5
AAGGCGCCTTGGCAGAGTGGCTATGCAGCGGATTGCAAATCCGTGGACCTCGGTTCGACTCCGGGAGGCGCCTCCACTATTCAAAGTTGAAAGGCCAGCAGAAATGCTGGCCTTTTTGCTATCTGAAATTCTAAACCCTCATGCTATGTTCAAACTTCCACGTATGCTCTCTAATCAGTAGCACCACTAGGAACAAGCTATATCAGATCACTTTTGTGCCGGTCTTTTCCTTATGTAAACCTATCATTTGCTAAACAACCAACAGCATCTGTTAACCAATTGCGCCGTTTGTGAGTGGAATGAGTGGGGAATGGAAAAGGGCGACTGTCTTTTGCGTCATTAAATTCTTCATATTTATACATAGTTGCTCATGATCCTGTAACGCTTTCATGAGTTATTACACTTATTATGACCACAAATGAAAATGATTGTCATTTACTTGTGTTGCTGCTAACCTATTGTGAAACTTTACAACATCTTATTTACTGCACGAAAGTGTATATAAAACCCCGCTAAACCTTATTAAACCTACGGTTATTCGTTTACTTCGTATGATAAATCAGCAGATCTACCTCTTTTGTCCTACCCCTTTAGGGTAGTTCGATTTCGTAATTGATTTACATCATATTTTCATTTTCTTTCATAATTCATTATTCGCTCAGTTAAGAAATATATAACCTTCAGGAATTCTTATGAGCAAGATGAAGCTAGTCGTAATCGGTAACGGGATGGTCGGCCATCGCTATATCGAAGATTTAGTCGAGAAGACAGACGTTGCTAACATGGACATCACAGTCTTCTGTGAAGAGCCTCGCGTAGCCTATGATCGTGTACACCTTTCTTCTTACTTTTCACACCATACTGCGGACGAACTTTCTTTAGTTAAAGAAGGCTTCTACGAGAAACACGGCATCAACATGCTGATCGGTGAGCGTGCTATTAACGTTAACCGTGAAAAGAAAACAGTTTACTCAAGTACTGGTCGTGAAATTCAATACGACAAGCTAATCCTTGCTACAGGTTCATACCCATTCGTTCCGCCAATCAAAGGTAACGAAGGTAAAGACTGTTTCGTTTACCGCACAATCGAAGACTTGAAAGCTATCGAAGCAACCGCTAAGAATTCTAAATCTGGTGTGGTTGTTGGTGGTGGTTTGCTTGGTCTTGAAGCTGCAGGCGCACTAAAAGCTCTTGGTGTAACCACGCACGTTGTTGAGTTTGCTCCAAAGCTAATGGCTGAGCAGCTTGACCAAGCGGGTGGTAACCAACTTCGTCAAAAAATCGAACGTATGGGCGTTAACGTACATACAAGTAAGAACACGCTTGAGATTGCTCCTGAAGGCACTGAAGCTCGTAACGTAATGCGCTTTGCAGACGGTACAGAGCTAGAAACTGATTTCATCGTATTCTCTGCTGGTATTCGCCCACAAGACAAACTTGCTCGTCAAATGGGGCTGGGTATTGCACCACGTGGCGGTATCGAGATTAATGATCACTGTCAAACGACAGACAAAGACATCTACGCAATCGGTGAGTGTGCGTCTTGGAACCAAACGTTCTACGGCCTAGTGGCTCCTGGTTACAAAATGGCAACGGTAGCGGTTGACCACGTTGTTGGTAACGAAAGCACATTTGAAGGTGCTGACATGTCTGCGAAGCTTAAGCTTTTGGGCGTGAAAGTAGGCTCTATCGGCGATGCGAACGGTCGTACTCCTGGCTGTAAGAGCTACGTTTACCAAAACGAAGAACAAGAAGTTTACAAGCGTCTAATCGTTTCTGAAGACAACAAGAAGCTGCTTGGTGCAGTAATGGTTGGCGACACGTCTGACTACGGTGATCTTCTACAGCTTATGCTGAACGAAATCGACCTACCAGAACACCCAGATGCATTGATTCTTCCTGCTCATGCTGGTGCTGAAAAGCCAACACTTGGCGCGGATTCTCTTCCTGAGTCTGCTGTTATCTGTTCTTGTTTCGATGTGACTAAAGGCAAGATCGCTCAAGCGGTTGCTGAAGGTCACCACACAATCGGTGATATCAAAGCAGTAACAGGCGCAGGTACTGGTTGTGGTGGTTGTATTCCACTAGTGACTTCAGTACTAAACGCTGAACTTGCTAAAGCTGGTGTTGAAGTGAAGAACGACGTGTGTGAGCACTTTGCATACTCTCGCCAAGAGCTTTTCCACCTAATTCGCATCGAAGAAATCAAAACGTTCGATGAGCTATTAGAGAAATACGGTAAAGGCTACGGCTGTGAAGTATGTAAGCCTCTAGCAGGTTCTATCCTTGCTTCTTGCTGGGGTGAACACATCCTTAAGCCTGAATTAGTGAAGCTGCACGATACCAACGACAACTTCCTAGGTAACATGCAAAAAGACGGTACTTACTCTGTAATCCCTCGTATGGCGGGTGGTGAAGTAACACCTCAAGCACTAAGCGTTCTTGCTGATGTTGCTGCTGAATACAACTTGTACACCAAGATCACAGGTGCACAACGTATCGGCCTATTTGGTGCTCAGAAAGATGACTTACCAGCAATCTGGAAGAAGTTAATCGCTGCAGGTTACGAAACGGGTCAAGCTTACGCAAAAGCACTTCGTATGGCGAAAACATGTGTAGGTTCTACTTGGTGTCGTTACGGCGTTCAAGATTCAGTTGGCCTAGGCGTGATGATCGAGAACCGTTACAAAGGCATCCGTACTCCTCATAAGATGAAGTTTGGTGTGTCTGGCTGTACTCGTGAGTGTGCTGAAGCTCAAGGTAAAGATTTAGGTATTATTGCGACTGACGCAGGTTGGAACATGTATGTATGTGGTAACGGTGGTATGAAACCTCGTCACGCAGACTTACTGGCAAGCGACCTAGACCAAGAAACGCTAATCAAGTACATCGACCGTTTCATGATGTTCTACATCCGCACGGCTGCGCCACTACAACGTACTTCGGTATGGATGGACAACCTAGAAGGTGGTGTTGATTACCTACGTGAAGTGATTGTAGACAACAAGCTTGGTATCAATGACCAACTTGAAACTGACATTGCTGGCCTAGTTGATAACTTCGCTTGTGAATGGACAGACACTATCAACGATGAAGCTCAACTTAAGCGCTTTGCACACTTCATCAATGCTGATGACCGCGATGATAACGTTGTGTTTGTTGAAGATGGTCGTGAACAACACCGTCCTGCGACATTCACTGAGAAACACCCTGAAGCCATTACTTCAAAGCATCAGGGCGACATCATTCACGTAGAATCTGTTTAATTGGGAGACGACATCATGGCATTTACCAAAGTTTGTAAGATCGAAGACATTATCCCAGGTACAGGTGTTTGTGCGTTGGTTAGTGGTGAGCAAGTGGCTATCTTCCGCCCAACTGAGGCTGAAGAAGTATTCGCGATTAGCAACACAGACCCATACTTCCAATCTAACGTGCTATCACGTGGTTTGATTGTTGAGCACAAAGAAGAGCTTTGGGTAGCAAGCCCACTTAAGAAGCAACGCTTTAACCTAGCAACAGGTGTGTGCATGGAAGACGAGAACTTCAACGTGAAAGCGTACAAAGCTCGTGTTGCCAAAGGCGCTGTAGAAATCTCTGCTTAATCTTCGGATGAGCAAGATTTGATAGTTCAAGGGTTCTAGTTCTCGATATTGCCTTAACTCGGCAACTAGAGCCTTTTCCTATCCAATTTTAACTTTTAATTTAAACTTTTTAAGGACAACCTTATGTCTCCTGATTACAAACCAGCTGAATTCGTTCAAACGATGATTGATGTGGGTGAAGCGAAAACGAAAACAAGTACTCGCGATCTTCTGATTCGAAGCACTATGGCTGGTATCATCCTTTCTCTAGCGGTTGTTGTTGCTATTACAGCAATGGTTCAAACCGGTATTGGCCTTGTTGGCGCACTTGTGTTCCCAGTTGGCTTCGTCATTCTAAGTGTAATGGGTTATGACCTAGTAACTGGCGTATTCGGCCTTGCACCTTTAGCGAAATTCGACAACCGCCCAGGTATTACTTGGGGTCGTATCCTACGTTGTTGGGGTATTGTTGGTCTTGGTAACCTTATCGGTTCTTTGATTGTTGCTTTCCTTGTTGCAGTATCACTAACGGGTAACTTCTCTTTAGAACCAAACGCTGTTGCTCAAAAGTTCATTGCTGTTTCTACAGGTCGTAGCCTAGGTTTTGAAAACATGGGTATGGACGGATGGATCACGTGTTTCGTACGCGGTATCTTCTGTAACCTTATGGTATGTCTAGGTGTGATTGGCAACATGACTGCACGCACAGTATCTGGCCGTGTAGCAATGATGTGGTTCCCAATCTTCATCTTCTTCGCACTCGTATTTGAGCACACAGTAGTAAACATGTTCCTATTCCCACTGGGTATGATTCTTGGCGCTGACTTCGGTATTGCGACATGGTTGAACTTCAACCTTATCCCAACAATCCTAGGTAACATCGTTGGTGGTCTATTAATGACGTGTGTTCCTCTATACCTAACTCATGCTAAAACAGCTCCTTCTCTAGGTGCTAAGTAATTCTGAATACGGTGAAACGTAATTTAGTATGAGATTAAGAGCCCCAACAACATGTTTGGGGCTTTTTTAGTTCGAAAGCCCTTATATCATTGCGCAAATTACTCGCAATAGACTGTTTTGTTATAATTACTTCTATCTTCGTTAGTATTTAGACTGAATATTTATATCAACACCTGATAGTCTAAGGGTTAAGGATTTGGATAAGTCATCATGAATACAGTGACTTATCACATAGATTGAAGCTTGAGATAAAACAAGCAAACCTTCGGAGCACAGCATGTCAGAAGTATCGTCATCGAATGTTAAAGAAGTAACCAAAGGATTGGTTTCATTAGTAGGCGCGGGTCCGGGCGACCCAGACTTACTTACGTTAAAAGCGGCACGAGTGATTCAACAAGCAGACGTTTTGGTTTATGACCGCTTGGTATCAAAGGATATCTTGGCGATGGCTAACCCAGAAGCGGAAATGCTGTATGTGGGTAAAAAGCTCGATCATCACTGCGTACCGCAAGATCAGATCAACCAACTATTAGTGACCAAAGCTCAAGAGAACAAACACGTAGTGCGTCTAAAAGGTGGTGACTCGTTTATCTTTGGTCGTGGTGGTGAAGAGTGTGAAACGTTAGCTGAGAATGACGTGAGATTTGAAGTGATTCCGGGCATCACAGCTGCTGCCGGAGCAACGGCTTATGCGGGCATTCCGTTGACGCACCGTGATCATGCACAAAGCGTGCAGTTTATTACAGGTCACTTGAAGAAAGATGGCGAAGATATTGACTGGCAATCTCTTGCTCAGCACAACCATACCATCGTGTTTTACATGGGCTTGAAAGAGAGTCCGAACATTCAGAAGAATCTACTCGATAATGGTATGCGAGCTGACATGCCAGTTGCGATCATCGAAAACGGTACACGCCAAGAACAAAAGGTGTTTAGAGGTGGGTTACGTGATTTAGCTGACCTTGCGAGCGTCGCAAAGAGCCCAGCGCTGATTGTTGTAGGCAGCGTGGCTCAGCTCCATGAAAAACTTGCTTGGTTTAACAAACAAGCTTGATCGTTTGACCTTCTAATTGGATCTCTAAGCCACTACTGAGTCCATCAAGAATCAAATACTGCAGCGGCTGCCTTGTCGCTGCATTTCTTGTTGGCGCATCGGCATTTCGTCAATGATATTGGTGATCTGTTTCCAATCTGTTTTGCCACTCCATCGGTGCTTCTCTTTCCCGTCTTTACCAATCAAAACAGCGGTATGTGATCCTTTCGGGATCTCGTAAATACTGGTGACTGCTTCTAAGTTAAACTCTTCTTCTAACCAAGTTGGGACTGTGTAACCACTCTCAGCAATAACCATAATGACGACATCTCGTTCGTCCAATTGACAGTTATTGAGCAACACTTCATTCAGAAACTCTTTAACGATTGAATCTTCCTTTGGAGCGAAATAAATCACACTGCGGTGTGGCAAAGGCTTTGAGTGAGAATAAGCGGGGTAGGCGAGTACTGAATTGATGGTTAAGCTCATGATTATTACCGTGCTGATGGTCAGTAGTTTAAGCAAACTAAACCAGCTACCAGAGTTTGATGGTTGATTTAAAGTTTGCATCGCTTTGGTTGTGTCGATGCTTACGATCGAATTGTGTGTTTGTCGGTGCAGCATTGCCAACCTCCCTTTAAAAACTCTAAGCCTGAGTACGATTTGAACGCTACGTAAAGAAGAAGGTGAAGATCAGAACCACCTAAGAAACGCTCAAAACAAATCCACTTACAATAAGCATAGTTAGGATTACGTAAAGACACTTAGCTTTACGCTAAAGATATTAGATTTACGTTAACGATAGCTGGCAGGTTCATTTTTATTGAGTAAAGCGACTCGCATTTTACAATTGAATAGAATAGGGTATACGGAAAATCTAAAGGTATGAATTTATGGAAAACATAGCAATTTTGGTCGACGTTCAGAACGTTTACTACACGACGCGCGACAAATACCGTTCTAACTTCGACTATAACCAGTTTTGGTATGTTGCCACGGAAGGGCGTAACGTTATTGCAGCTAATGCTTACGCAATCTCAAGCCAAGATCCAAAGCAGCGTCAATTTCATCATATCCTTCGTGGTGTGGGCTTTAATGTGAAGTTAAAGCCGTTTATTCAGCGTCGAGATGGCAGTGCAAAAGGCGATTGGGATGTGGGTATTGCGTTAGACGCGATAGAACTTGCTGAGACGGTTGATACGATTGTTTTGGTATCAGGAGACGGTGATTTCGAAATCCTTGTAGAGCGAATCAAAGAGCGCTTTGGCAAGCCTGTTGAAGTGTATGGTGTTCCCGGGTTAACTGCTCAAAATCTTATCGATTCTGCATCAAAATTTGTACCGATTGAAAAAGATTTTCTTCTATAGAGGAAATCGGGCACTTTATAATTGAAATCAATAATAACGATAATTAGAATGCAAACAGTTCTTATTTATCGGTATGTGTAATGTCTCGCGTTTTAGTTGTTGATGATGATATTCAATTGTGTGAATTACTGGGTGAAGTGTTAGAAAATGAGGGGTATCACGTTGATACTGTTCATTGCGGTGAATCCGCGCTTGAGTTTATTCAATCTCACCCTGTCGATTTGGTTCTACTCGATGTAATGCTTCCGAACCTAAGCGGTATTCAAGTGGCAAGACGCATTTGTCAGCGTTTTGCTACTCCCATTCTTATGTTGACCGCGCTTAATGACGACGCTTCAATGCTTGATGGCTACCAAGCGGGCGCCGACCAGTACATCGCCAAACCTTTCAATGTTCCTGAGCTCCTGACTCGTATAAAGGTGATTTTACGCCGAGTGGGCTTTGAGCGTCAGAGACAATCTTTAGCTTCCTCTAATCACGGCTTGTGTGAACAACTCTCTCGTTTGCCATTAACTGGCACTGAAAAAGACTTGCTTGATTATTTGGTCAAAAATGACGGTATTGTCGTCTCAAAATCTGATCTGCAAATCCATGTACTCAAGAAAGAATTGTGTCCCTTCGATCGTAATTTAGATATGCATATCAGCAATATACGTAGAAAGCTCGTTCAGGCAGGTTTGTCTAAACAACATATAAAAACCGTTCGTGGTAAAGGTTACAGTTACCTAAAGTCGGTCGGAGCATGAGTAAAAAACTGCTGCGTTGCCCTGATTTTATTGCTAAGCGTAAAGACGGACTCACTTTCCAACTGTTCAGTTACCTGACCGTCATTTTGGTGAGTATTTTGATCCTGCAAGGTGTCGCTGAAAGAGCCTTGATGAAAGCGCTGCTTAAAGTCCCAGAATCGGTAAAAGCGGAAATGCTCGACCTTGCTTACCAAGCGAATGTGTTGATCGAAGAAGGGGACATGGATGAACTCGCGGACTGGGGTAATGCTCAGCAGTATTATCTGTTCGTCATTGATAAAGACAATCGTCCGATCACACATCGTCACATGCACCCACATTTTGAATTTAAGCTCAAATACTTAAGAACGTTAGATCACCAACTTAGTGATCGTGTGAGTAAGCCGATCTTCGGCCTACCACTGGATAACGGTAAAACACTGGTTATCCAACTACCGCACCAGTTTCATCCCGCAAAATCTTTTGCGCCATATTCCTATATGCTTAAAGCATTGATTGCATTGGTCGTATTGTCTCTGTTCTCGATTATCATGGCCAAAAGCCTTCAGCAACCGTTGGATAGATTGAGAGAAGCGAGCCGCAGACTGGCTCAAGGTGACTTCACGGTCAGTGTGGTGTCGGAGTTGAACTCCACCACGCGTGAATTCAACGAGCTTGCACACGATTTTGATTATATGACCTTTGAGATTAAATCTCTGGCTGAAAAGCAACGTTGTTTGATTCGTGATGTCTCACACGAGTTAAGAACACCATTAGCAAGGCAAAACCTCGCACTACACCTGCTGCGCAGCAAGGTTGATGATAAAAGCATTGGTTTGCTAGAACGAATGGAAAATGAAACAGAAGAGATGAATAAGCTGGTGGGTGAGATACTTGAATTTAGCCGCTTAGAAACCTCTCGCTATGACTCCAAGTTAAGTTTAATGCACCTTGAGCACTATTGTTCAATGTTGATCGCGCAGATGCAAAACGATTTAAAACCGAATCAAACTTTGATTGGTTCCCTAGAGACGCCGATATCAATGGTGAACGTTGATGAGAGGCTACTGCTTCGAGTCATTGGTAACTTGGTCGGGAATGCCATTAAATACGCGGGTGAGAACGCTCATGTGGTCGTGACGACATACGAACAGGTAATGGATAGACGTTACAGTGTAATATCTGTAGAAGATGACGGTGACGGTATTCCTGATAACAAGATTGCAGGTATATTCGACCCGTTTACTCGTATTGAATCAGCAAGAGACAAACGGTCTGGTGGCTACGGTCTGGGCCTTGCGATTGTTAAAGAAGCGATGGGTGTGATGAATGGACATGTAACTGCTGAGAATAGAGAAGGTGGGGGGCTGAGAGTGAACTTGATGTTCCCAATCGGTGATTAGCTTTCCCTATTGATAATTACCTTAAATTGATAACTGTCCCAACTCAGTAGTACTGACTTAAGCGATACCCAATAAAAACGCCACTGCATCTGCAGTGGCGTTTTTCTTTATGCGCTTTGGTATGGGCTAGGCGTAGCCATTAATTACGCCTGAGCTTGAAGACAAGAGCATAAGATAAGCGAGACTATGCCTGTTGGCGAGCTAGCTTAACTTCTTCTTCTTTCTCACCTGCTGCTGGGTCGTTGAAGCGAGACTCGTCTAGAGCGCCTTCAGACTTAGCAACGATGATAGATACGGCACTATCACCTGTGATGTTTACAGCGGTACGAATCATATCAAGAAGGCGGTCAACACCCATGATTAGAGCAATACCTTCAAGCGGCAGGCCAACTTGGTTCAATACCATCGCTAGCATAACAAGACCAACACCAGGGACACCTGCAGTACCAACAGACGCCAGTGTCGCCGTTAGGATAACCATTAGGTAATCACCCATTGAAAGGTCGATGTTGTACGCTTGCGCGATAAACGCCGTCGCAACACCTTGCATGATTGCAGTGCCGTCCATGTTCACAGTTGCACCTAGTGGTACTGTGAAAGAAGCGACTTTGTTGTCTACGCCCATACGGTTCTTAGCCGTTTCCATAGTTACTGGAATTGTTGCGTTCGAAGATGCTGTTGAGAATGCAAACATGATTGCATCTTCCATCTTACGTAGGAACGTAATCGGACTAAGACCTGTGAATCCTTTAAGCATCGCACTGTAAGTCACCAAGCCATGCAACAGCAGGGTACCAGCAAGCACTAAGAAGTATTCTGCTAGGTTCCAAATTGCACCTAAGCCAAGGCCAGAGAACAGTTTCGCCATCAAGAAGAATACGCCGTAAGGAGCAAGGTTCATTAGTAGCGCAACTAGCTTCATGATCACTTCGTTTAGATCAGAGAAAACTGTAGCGATACGTTCACCGGGTTTGCCCGCTGCACTGATTGCGATACCAAACAACACTGCAAATACGATAACTTGTAACGTTTTGCCCTCAGCCATCGCCTGAATAGGGTTGGTTGGGAACATGTCGATGATTACTTGGCCCAGAGAAGGGGCATCCGCTGATTTGAAAGAGCTCGCAGCAGTAAGATCCGCACCAGCTCCAGGTTGGAACAGGTTACCGATAGTTAATGCTAGAGTGATGGCAACGGCAGTAGTACCGATATAAAGTGCAAGCGTTTTGCCACCCATACGGCCAAGAGTTGATAAGTCTTTAAGAGAACTTGTACCGCACACTAGTGAAACGAAGACTAGAGGCACAACAAGCATTTTTAAACTGGCGACAAAGATTTGTCCGCCCACTTCAAAGAGTCCGTTAACGATGTAGTTGTTAACAAATCCGTTGTCTGCAAAAAGGGATTGAATGGCGAATCCCGTTAATATACCTACGACCATACCGAGGATTACTCGACCAGTCAGAGACATAGGTTTCTTGGTATTCATTTAGAACACTCCTTATTATTTATAACTTTGATACCTTTTCAAAGTGAGCAGGAGATTAGCAGTCGGATAATCAATTCGAAAAACAAAAAATGAGTTTGGAATTATAGATGTGATCAAAATCACTGATAATTGTGTAAATTAAACAAATAAAAACAAAATAATTCACTATTAATTTACATCTATCGAGGGTTTTATACATAAATTTGTCGTTTCAAAGGTAGTAAATAAGAAGAGATGATTTTCTTATCAATCTTCACGTCTTCAATTGACTGAACAAATACCGTTGTTTCAAAAAATTCGGTGAAGATAACCAGTCGATTTACGTCCATGAGCCTTAACTATTTGTATTGAATGGTTTTGTTGAACTCCTCAAATATGACTCACCGACAGGCCTTTACAAAACTTTACGAATGCAAAGAATGTAAATTTAATGCAAATGGTAATAGTTATCACTTATATTTACTCCCGAAATAATTCAGTGGTACCGACAACGGTTCAGCGAACACATCGAATAAATAACAAAGTGTTCGTCTAAAAGAATAAAAGCGGAGTAAAGGACATGTTTTCAAAGAGCCCATTGGCTTTAGTAATCGGCGCAGTATTAGCTTCACCAGCAGTATTGGCAGAAACAGCAAAAACAGACGAGCACATGGTTGTTGAAGGTCGTGACTACGGTTACAAAGCCGACACGAATACAACAGCAATGCGCATGGAGGCGACTCAATTAGAGACTCCGGGACAAGTTTCAGTAATCGATGAGCAAATCATCGATGAACAGCGTGCAACAACGCTTGGTGACGTGCTTAAGAATGACGCGAGTGTAAGTGCTGGCGGTACAAGTCGTAACCGTGAACGTTTCTCTCTACGTGGTTTCTCGGTAGAAAGCTCTTCGGGCTTCCTTAAAAATGGCCAGCAACATTGGTCTCACTACCGTCAACCAATTGAACTGCTAGAGCGTGTTGAAGTACTTAAAGGGCCTTCTGGTCTTCTTTACGGTATTTCTGCACCAGGTGGTTTGATCAACATGGTAAGCAAAAAACCAACTTACGATACGCAAGTAAGTGTTAGCCAAGATATTGGTTCTAATGACCATTCTCGTACAACGGTAGACGTAAGTGGCGCTTTGAACGACGCTGAAACTCTACGTGGTCGCGCGATTCTATCTAAAGAAAGCTACGGCTCTTGGAGAACTTATGGTGACGGAACTGAACCACAAACAGAACGTTTTGTTGGTGGTGTATTCGTTGATTACGATGTAACTGAAGACGTGACAGTTTCTGTTCATTACGACAAAACTAACGACGAAGGTAGCGTAGATTCTGGCGCTTTATACACGCTAGACGGCAACCGAGTAGGTAGCGACAAGCACATCTGGGATGCACAGTGGTCACAGATCGAGAATGATGTTGAGAACGTTGGTTTTGATATTGCTGCTAACCTGACTGATACATGGTCATTAAAAACAGGTTTCAACTACCAAGATTTCGAACGTATTGATATGGAAAGCTACCCAAGCTTTTCAAATATGAATCCTGATGGTACGGGCACCGTGACTCAAGGCGGTAACTACCGTCATGATAAATGGCGTTTCAGAACGGCTTACGTTGATCTAACAACAACCGCTGATCTTGCGGGCACAGAGCACCAACTATTATTCGGTGCTAACTGGTTAGGCTACAGCTATTACCGTGGTATGGATCGCTTCAGCAGCGCTGAATACGCACCAGATGCAACAGTACCAGCGCCGTCAGTGGGTCCAACATCGCTAGGTAAGATGAGTACTTACGATACTTGGGGCTTCTACATCCAAGATTTGATTACTATTAATGATGAATGGCAAGTTCTTGCGGGTGCTCGTTTCGACCGTAAAGTAAGTGATGGCGTAGCAGAAGAAAATGTAGCGCCTAAGCTTGGCCTGATTTACCACCCAGCATCAAACGGTAGTATCTACGCTTCTTACTCTGAAAGTTTCGAACCACAAGGTGTTGTGTCTAGCGGAAGCCGCAACTACACCAACGATGGCGAACTTCTTGACGCAGCAACGGGCGTGTCTTACGAAGTCGGTACTAAGTGGGAACTGATGGACGAACGTCTATTCGTTTCTGGTGCGGTATTCGATATTACCCAAGAAAACATTTCAATGGATGTAGAAGACACTTCATCAGGCGATTGGACGAAGACACAAGGTGGCGAACAAGTTCACCGTGGTGCTGAGCTAGCCGCACAAGGCTTTATTTCAGAGCGCTTCTCAATGTCTGGTTCTGCAATGTACTTAGATGCTGAAATCACGAACCATGAAACATATGAAGGTAACCGTCCAGTAGACGTACCTGAGTTTGCAGCAAGCGTTTGGTCTACCTATGCAGCAACAAACGAAGTTGATGTGAACCTGGGTCTTATCTACGAAGGTTCTCGTTACGGCGATAGCGCGAACACATTCAAGAAAGACGGCTACGCACGTGTAGATATGGGTGCTGCATACACGCTTAAGTACGACGATTCTCTTGATTTCGTAGCGCGTCTAACAGTCGAGAACGTATTTGATAAAGAATACCTAGCGGGTGGCGGTTCAACATCTTCAAACCACCAATTTGCTGAAGACGTAGTAATCGGCGAAGGCCGTAACTACATGGCGACTTTACAGGTAAAATACTAATTTGTTAGTAGGGTACTATTGTTAGCCTAAATACTAAGGGGAAAGTTTCGGCTTTCTCCTTTCGTGATTCTGCTATTCAGTAAAATATCCCTAGTAATGCGAGTGACTTTTAATGATAATGAGAGTGCTTATCAATAATAGTATTTATCAATAAAATGTATTTGACCTTCTTCTATAGTAAATGACTACAATTATGAATCTTTTAAAAACTAGCCTAGCGCTTGCCATCAGTTTGGTTGCAACGTCTTCTATGGCAAACAGCTTGGATCAAGCTCAATCAATTCAAAACAAGACCAATAACGCGTCGGCTTCGAGCCAAAAGGTTATTGATAAAAGCTCACAAGCGACTTTAATGCTGCAAGCTGAGATTGAGCGTCTGCAAGAAGAAGTTAAAAACTTAGAAATCTATCACGATCACCTTGCTGCATTGGTTGAAAGCCAAAACCAAGAAGCTCAAAGCATTGAAGAGCAGATCGACGAAATCAAATATACACGTCAAGGTGTCGTGCCTTTGATGTATCAGATGATTGATGGTCTTCAACAGTTAGTTGAGCAAGATGTGCCAATCAGGAAAGAGCAGCGTCTAGAAAGAGTTGAAAAGCTGCAAGCAATGATGACTCGTGCTGATGTGAGTGATGCTGAGAAATATCGTCGTATCCTAGAAGCTTACCAAATCGAGATGGACTACGGCATCAAGCTCGGTGCTTACCAAGGTCGTGTTGCATTGAGCAACGACAGGACGATTGAAGCTGACGTGTTGCACCTAGGTCGTATCTCTTTGGTGGCTCGTAACCTAAATGGCAGCCAATACTGGTCTTGGAATCAAACACAAAATCAGTGGCAAGAGCTAGATTCTTCAATGAAATCTGAGCTAGATAAAGCTTACGACATTGCAAGCCAACAAGCGGCGCCAAGCCTAATTACTTTACCTGTTTCTCTAACTGTTGCGGAGGTTAAGTAATGAACTTAAAACTATTAGCAGCATTGCTTTGCATTACATCACTTTCATTTTCTGCTTTTTCGGCATCAGACACGACGGCTCAGCTAGTTAATAAAGCAAAATCAGAGAGCCGAACTCAAGCTTCTCACAACGTAGTGCGTGAGGCTGACTTCAAAAAGACAGAACAAGAACTGAAAGCGATCAAAGCTCAGCTTGAAGCGAAACGTACCTCTATCCAAGGTGCGACAGATGTTTTGACTCAAACCTTCAGTGATAACGAAAACAAGCTTGCTCGCTTAGAAGAGAAGCTGCGTTTAGAAACCGGTAGCTTAGGCGAGCTGTTCGGTGTCGTTCGTCAAAACGCAAAAGAACTCGGCGCAGAGCTTAGCTCAACCGTGAATAGTGTTGATCGTGCTGAACACACTGCAACTGTTGATCAAATCATTGATGCTAAATCACTGCCTTCAATGCCACAGCTGACCGGTTTGTGGATGAGCATGGTTGAACAGATCCAAGCGAGCTCTGAGCTTAGCAAATCTCAAATTGCATTCATCAATGGTGAAGGCAACACACAAACTGTCGACGCTTATCGTTTAGGTTCAATCGGCCTAGTAACAGACCAAGGCTATGTTAGCTGGAACACTCAGCGTGAAGATGCGATTGCGTATCTGAAACAGCCATCGAATGGTCCAACTTTAGCATCGCTATCTACATTAGCGAATGGCGACGTGTCTAACGTGGTTGTCGATCCTTCTCGTGGGTTCATGCTAGAGCAACTAGCGCTAACACCAAGCCTAGCTGATCGCCTTCAAGCGGGGGGTGTGGTTGGTAAAGTGATTCTTGGCTTGCTTGCAATTGGCTTAATCATCGCATTAGTTCGTGGTATTTCTTTGGCTATCGCTCGCCAGAAAATTCGCGCTCAACTTAAGAACCCAGAGCAAGCGGGTGATAACCCTCTAGGTCGTGTTCTTGCGGTTTACAATAAAGAGCAAAACCAAACCGTTGAAGCACTAGAACTACGACTTTTAGAAGCGGTAGTGGATGAACAAACCCACCTAGAGAAAGGTTTATCGATGCTAAAACTTCTAGCGGCACTTGCTCCAATGTTAGGTCTTCTAGGGACTGTAACCGGCATGATCGAAACATTCCAAGTGATCACACAGTTTGGTAATGGCGACCCTAAAGTGATGGCGGGTGGTATTTCGATGGCACTGGTAACAACCGTACTTGGTCTTGTTGCAGCAATGCCTCTTCTATTAGCACACAACATTCTTAGCACTCAAGCTGAAAATATTCGCAATATTCTTGAGAAACAAGGTATTGGTCTTGTTGCTGAGCAGGCAGAAAAAACGGTTGAATCAAAACCTGTGGTTTCACCAGTTGGGACTGCTGCGTAATGGATATTTTGTCGGGTTCTCTATTACCAGCGAGTTGGTTAACGAGTGACTGGCTGCTGTCTTTATCAAGCTTTATGGATCAGGGCGGTTTCGTCCTGTGGTGGCTAGCGGCTGTCGTCCTAGTTTATTGGGTGCTTGTAGTCGAACGTGTGCTTTATCTTGCGTTCTACTTTCCAAAGCAGCGCCAAGCTTGGATTACTAAGTGGCATGAAAGAGAAGATCACTCTTCTTGGCATGCCAAAGCCATTCGTGAAGGTTGGTTAGGGCAAGCGAGTATCTTACTTAACCAGAACTTGAACTTTATTAAGCTGTTAGTCGCTATTTGTCCGATGTTGGGTTTGTTAGGTACCGTTACCGGTATGATCTCTGTTTTTGATGTCATGGCGACTCAAGGAAGCAGTGACCCTAAATTGATGGCTTCAGGTATCTCGTTGGCAACGCTGCCAACCATGGCGGGTATGGTTGCTGCATTAGCGGGCATGTTTGTTCACGCTCGTTTAGCGAAAGTGTGTAACCGCTTAGAATTGAAATTAGAAAAATCTTTAAGGAGTCAACGATGAGACTCGGTCGACGTCATTCAAAAAACGAAGAGGCTCAAATAGACCTTACTTCGATGCTTGATATTGTATTTATCATGCTTATTTTCTTTATTGTGACCAGTTCATTTGTTCGTGAATCAGGGGTTGAAGTCAATCGCCCACAAGCGTCTAACGTAGTCAGCCAAAAGGATGCGGGCATTTTTGTTGCGATTACTTCTGCGAATGACATCTTCATCGATAAACGTGTTGTTGATGTTGAACGTGTCCAAGCGACGTTAGAACACTTGTTGCTAGAACAACCTGATGCTTCTTTGGTTATTCAAGCGGATGAACACGCTTACAACGGTACGGTTGTTAAAGTGATGGACGCCGCGAAAGGTGCGGGTGTTAAAAACATTGCGCTTGCTGCTGATAAGCGATGATCTTGGAGGATCTTCATAAATGATTCGCCTATTTCTTGCTTTACCGCTAGCGGGTGCCTTGGGCTTAGCTCTGTTTTCTTTTATGGCTTGGATGGTCGATAATGGCCACCAACGTTCACCAGACAACAGTGAAACGTTAAGTTTCAACATGGTAATGGTGGAACAAGAACAAGAAGTCCAAAGAAGACAACGTGCAGTTCCTGAAAAACCAGAAATGCCAGAGCCGCCACCGGAAGCGCAAACGTCTCAGTCACAAGCTGAAGTTACGCCTCTGAATTCGATGTCTTCACTACCTTCTTTGGATTTGAATACATCGATTGATGGCCTAGCGATTAACGCACCGACATTTTCTGATTTTGGGTCAAACCAACAGGCAATGCCTCTGTATCGAGTAGAACCTCGTTACCCAGCTAAAGCGTTGAAGCGTGGCGCTGAAGGCCATGTGATTATGTCTTTTACCATCGACGAAACGGGACGCCCAATTGACATTCAAGTCACTGACGCAAACCCACGTCGTATGTTTGAACGTGAAGCGATGAGAGCACTTAAAAAATGGAAATATCAACCAAAAGTCGTCGATGGAAAAGCGATAGCTCAGGTTGGTCAAACCGTGAAACTAGAGTTTAAGTTGGCAAAATGATGAAACAGATATGGATATTAGTGGGCTTGTTGTTAATGCCCCTTACAACACAAGCGCAAGAGCTATCTCAATATACTGCCATTCGTGTTCAAAAGGCGCATAAGCTTGCTCAAGATGAACAGGTTAAACAGGCCATTGACGTACTAGCAGGTTTAGAGCTTTCTAAAGGTTACGACAAAGCATACGTAGCTCGTATGTTGGGTGTGTTTTACTGGCAAGATGGCAAAACTGACGCGGCGATTAAGCAGCTTACATACGCCGTCGATACCAATTTACTGGTGGATGAACAAGCTTGGATAACGAAGCGTATGCTTGCTGATCTGTTATTAAATGATCAGCAGTTCAAAAACGCGCTTCCACACTACTACGAGTTAGTGAAAACAGCGCCTGAAAAGGAAAAGAAAGACACGCTTTGGATGCGAATTGCACAAGCTGAATACCAAATTGAAAACTGGTCGAAAGTACTAGTGGCCATCGGTAATCATGACAAGTTCAATTCAAAACCAGAGTTATCACCTCTATCGCTAAAACTGGGCGCACAGCTTCAGTTAAAGCAGTGGAAACAGTCGATTCCTACACTGGAAAGCCTGATTGAACTTCAACCAGAGAAAGATAACTGGTGGCGTCAACTTGTGGGTATTCAGTTAAGACTAGAACGTAATCGCGATGCATTGAACACGTTAGCACTGGCTGATTTACAAGGTGTTGATCTGAAGAACTCAGATCGCCGCTTGCTTGCACAGCTTTACGCGAAACGTGGTATTCCAGAGCGCGCAGCACAAGAAATTAGTAAGCTAGATGATGCGAACAGCGACGTTCAACTTCTAGCAGAGCAAGCAACCTACTGGCAGCTAGCGAAAGAGTGGGACAATGCGATTGAAGTGTGGACGTTAGCTTCTAAAAAAGACACTCAGTATCATTGGAATGTGGCTCAGCTATTGGTTCAGCAAGGTTACTACGACCGAGCTCTGGTTGTTTTAGATAAAGTGAAAGACAAAAACAAACAAGCCGACGTTGCGTTAGCGAAAGTGCGTTCATGGTACAAGTTAAAGAATCTTGATAACGCCCTTGCTCAAGCCAAGCGTGCGAACAACATTGAGCCATCTTCTGAAGCAAAAGGTTGGATTAAATATCTGACTCAGCTAAGAACGGTTAGTGATAACGGCAACGTCTAACTGCTGTTAACGCAAAAGAAGACAAGAGAAAGTAGTAAATAGAAAAGGGTGTCATTTGATGGTTCAAATGACACCCTTTTTAATTTTTGGCGGTTAAAGCTTTTTGAACTTTATCGTTCCAGTACGTCAGTTAAGGCTCGCACATCGTACCGCGGGACGTCGCACTTTGGATTACGCCACTGGTATCAGCAACCCAGTTAATAGTGCAATCACGGTAAGGGTTTTTGAAGGCATGCACTGTATAACCATTGTCTAACGGTTTCTTGGTTTCAATCCAAGCATAGTTTCGAGACGCCCAAAAACTGATAGGGCGTGACCGTTCGGTGAGATAACGTTCTTGTACATCGGTTATGTCTGAACCGATGTATTGTTGAATATGTTCTTCCGTGCTGGTTATTTGGCTGGTACACGCTGTTACGAGCGCTGTAAAAGCCAAAACAATAATACGCATTTCAAAATCCCTTTAAGCCTTATTAGCTATCGTTAAATCGGTTACTAGTCTGTATTTAACAAACCGCATCAACCGAAGAGTCCGCCGTTTGTGTATGATCTTCAAAATGTTCCAAAGATCAAATAGCTCCGAAGGTTAATAGTTACGAAGCTTAAATAGTCCCAACTTTCATTCCTTAAAGCCACAACTGCTACCTTAAACCAACCTCAATCAAGCATGTTTATATTGAGATTTTTTGAGGTTTGACCTTACTATCGATGACCTCAAATACAAGCTATCCATTCCCTTTAGTACACGTTAGCAAGAATATGCATACAGTTCGATTACTTCCCATGTAATGTTATGTAAATTTTCTTACGCCGCTCGGCAAACGTAAACAATGTAAATTGAATGCCAATACGAATGATTATCAACTAAATTGTCGCCATAAAATTTATAGGTATTGGTTTGTATGTCGTTAAAAAGTAGGGCGGTTCAGTCATGGTCTCGTCGACTTCATGTTTATATTTCTATGGCTCTTCTGTTCGTGGTTCTTTTCTTCTCAGTGACAGGTATCACCCTTAATCGACCTGAGTTATTTGAATCAAGCCAACCCAATATCCAACGCTCTACGCTAACGCTTCCTACTAGTTTATTTACGATCCAAGACGGCCGTTTAAAAGCTGACGAGACAGCCTTTGAAACGTTTCTGTTTGAAGAAGCTAACCTCTCCGGCGTTCCTTCAGGTTTGGACATCTACGCAGAGATCGAAGACGGTGAGTTGCTCATCGGTGAAGTGTCTATGGACTTCAAAGGACCGGGCTACAACGCTTCCGTGTTTGTTGACGTTACGTCTGAATTTGTAGAAGTCGAAACCACGAATTACGGCGTTATCGCATTGTTGAACGATCTACATAAAGGTCGTAACAGCGGTGAAGTATGGAAATGGTTTATCGATATCACTGCGCTACTGATGATCTTCTTTGTGCTTACTGGCGTGTGCTTACTGTTACCTAAGAAAAAGACGCTTAATACTTCCATCAAATGGACGGTGTTTGGGTCTGCAATCTCATTGGTTATCTATTTTGTCGCCGTGCCTTAACGCTTGATTCGATTGATGAATCGGATTGAAGAGCGAACTTAAGGTTAAACGGATTTAAAAGGTTGTTAAAAATGAAAAAAATGAACTGGAGCAAGGCGCTTCTTGCTTTATCTCTTTTGCCAAGCCTAGGTATGGCACAAGCGATTCCTGATACGGCAAAACTGGATGTCAGCTTTGAGCTTCCAAAGATTGATACCTCTATGTATGCACGTCCTTATGTGGCGGTGTGGGTAGAGAATAGCGAACGAAAGTCAGTGAAAACCATCGAGCTTTGGGTCGGTAAAGACGAATGGCTTAAGGATCTGCGCAGCTGGTGGAGAAAGGTTGGCCGTTACGATCGTGAACTGGTTGATGCTGTGACGTCTGCAACACGTCCTGCTGGCCAGTACCGTTTCGTGTGGGATGGTAAGAGCGACAGCGGTGAAACGTTAGAACAAGGCGAGTACACGGTTCATATCGAAGTGGTTCGTGAACACGGTGGCCGTAATTACCTTCGCCAAAAAGTATCACTCGCAGATTCAAACATATCTTACGAATTAAAAGCAACGGAAGAGACGGGTGAAATCACCCTGAACTACATCGCTAAATAGTAAGTGCGAACAGTAACTAGTAAGTACGAACTAAAACCAAGCTGAACAGAATAGACAGTGGTCATCGTAGGCTCAGATAGAGCGACACGGCTAACAATTATAAATAATGGAATTGAACATGATGAAACAGACAAAAATCAAAGCACTTGCTCTAGCGGGTGTGATGGCATTCGGCCTAGCAGCAACGACAACGGCACAAGCTCACCCACGTTGGATTTTGCCATCTCACTTTACTGTATCTAAAGAAGGTGGTGATTGGCTAACGTTCGATGTTACTGCGTCTCACGGTACGTTTGTTTTTGATAAGCCTGCTGGCAGCGAAAATGCTCATGTCATCATGCCAGATGGCCGCAGCGAGCGTCCTAACTTCGTTATTCGTGGCAAGCGTCGTTCAATCTTCGACTTCTATTTTGAAGAAGAAGGTACACACAAAGTGGCGATCAACAACCAGCCGTCTTACTACACGCAATACAAAGCGGGTCGCCGTGACACGGTGAAGTGGATTAAAGCAAACAAAGCTGAGCGTGACTCAGTTCTGCCTGAAAAATCACGTGACGTGGTAACGCAGATCGGCTTCACTCGTGCAGAAAGCTACATCACGGTAGGTAAGCCAACGGATTCAGTGTTCAAAATTGAAGGCAAGCTTCTAGAAATGAAGCCTGTGACACACCCTTCAGATATCGTTGAAGGCGAACCTGTGACATTCCAGTTCTTCTACAACGGTGAAATCCAGAAAGACGTGAAAGCGGAGATTACTCGTGAAGGTACGCTTTACCGCAACCACCAAGAGCAGATTGATGTGGTGAGTGATGAGAACGGTGAAATCACGTTTACTCCAGACGTAGCAGGTCGTTACGTAATGAAAGCGAACTACAAAGGTGAGTTGATTGACAACCCACTGGCAGACAAAGCAAGCGCGAACGTTCACCTAACGTTCGAAGCGCTGCTTCAATAGTCTGTGATATCGGGGCTAGATCCCTGATTAAGAATCAAAAAAACTTAAGGGCTCATTTGAGCCCTTTATCGCTCAGTTTACTTCTGAGAATTTGCACTGTGGCTAGGGTACGAACCATGACAATAAAAACAAAACTTAACGCTTTAATGACTCCTTGCTTAGCATTGGGACTTGGTTTCGCTGCATTACCTGCGCAAGCACACTTTCCACTGATGAGCTGCTGGTTTGAAGGTAAGACTGTTGCTTGTGAAGCGGGTTATTCGGATGGCAGCAAAGCGATTGATTACGCAGTTGAGATGTACGATTACGAAGACAACTTGATTGCAAAAGAGATGACAGATAAACGTTCTATCGTTGAATTCCCACATCCTGACACTGAGTTCTACCTTGTGTTCGATTCAGGTCATGAGTTTCCAGTTGAAGTTGATGTTGTAGAGATCAGTGAAAAATGATGATTCAAAGCGTACGTGCTGATACGGGCGGCAGAGAGGGCAAATGGGTAGGGCTGATCATTGTGTTCATCCTTTGCTTTGCAACTGTCGCAATCCCATTTCATCAGGCAGAATCCCACGTTAAAGCAGTGCTTGATCATCAAATTCTAGTGACCGATGTTGAACAAGAAAACTTGGCGATGCTATCAGAGCTGCGTTTGGCTCATGAAGAAATTCGTGATCTGCGCATGGACTCAGTTGGCGAATGGCCAAGTGTTATGTCACTTAAAGATGAATGGGTTGCGCCATTTGTAGAAGACCAGAGTTGGAAGCGCAAAGGTTCTCATACTTGGGTACTGGACGAGCGTGGTTACTATTTCTCTGCTCCAAGTGAATCTGCGACACCAAGTGAACAAGCTACGCCTACCGATCATGGTTTTGCGGATTCCTTTATTTTAAATGCGAACAGCGTTTCTCCTGAAATCTGGATCTTCTTGGGCGGTGTAGCGAAACAGCCCGCTACTTTTGACCAACACACGCTAGAGTCTACGGGTTGGAAAATGGTCGTCAATGAATCAGAAATTGAAAAGCATCATGAAAGCGATGCTCACTAATAATAAGAGAATTACTATGCGAATTATGACTCTGTTCATGTCGTTATTAGCGGTGTTCATGGCACCCAATGCATTGGCAAAAGAATATAAGATCGACAGCAACAAGCTGACGATTGGTATCACGCTTCAACCTTACTACAGCTACGTAAAAGCAGTAGTAGGCGACAAAGTGAACATCCTTCCTTTGGTTGATGCCGGCTTTAATCCGCATAACTACTTGCCACAACCGAACGACTTGAAGAGATTGAGCCAGATGGACGCCATCGTGGTAAACGGTATTGGTCACGATGACTTCGCGCTTAAAGTGATTTCAGCCGCGCAACGTGATGACCTAGTCGTGATCGAAGCAAACAAAGAAGTGCCTCTACTTCCTGCTCTTGGTCAGTCTGTGGGTCAAGGTGCCGTTAACCCGCATACCTTTGTTGGGCTTTCAACAACGATTCAAAAGGTTTACACCATCGCTAGTGAAGTGTCTAAGCTCGACCCAGACAACGCTGCGTTTTATCGCAAGAATGCGCGTAAGTACGCTAAGCAATTCCGCTTTATGAAGCGTGACGCGATGCTGTCACTGGGCGAACTCGATACATCAGGTATGAAGGTCGCGACTACACATAATGCTTATGGCTACATCCTTCAAGAGTTTGGTGTGGATGTTGCGGCAGTAATCGAGCCTGCACACGGTGTTGAACCAAGTGCTAGTCAACTGCAAGAGACGATCGAGAAGATCCGCGCATCAGGCATTGATGTTCTGTTTTACGAGTTAAACATGCCAAACCGTTTTGTTGACACAATTGAAGCGGAAACAGGCGTTCAGCTTTATCGTTTTTCTCACATGACGCACGGTGAATATGAAGACGATAAAGTCGAAGTTGAGATGAAGAAGAACCTAGAGACGTTAATCGAAGCCATGAAATTTGCGGCGGCGAACCAAGCTAAAAGCGGGAACGCATAATGTTAGGTCCATCAATCTCAATTAATAAACTCGGTCTGCAATACGATAACAACGTAATTCTTGATGATATCTCGCTCGAACTTAAAGCGGGCGAGTGTCATGTGATCATGGGGCCAAACGGTGGCGGTAAAACTTCATTACTGCGCTCTGTGCTTGGCCTTACGCCTTTCTCTGGCCAAATCAATATCCACTGGCCAGAAAAGCAGAGTATTGGTTACGTACCTCAAAAAGCGACCTTCGAGTCTAGCTTGCCTTTGACTGTAATGGACTTCGTACTGCTTAACCAAACACGAATCCCATTGTTTTGGCGTCGTAAATCTAAGCAATTGGATCTTGCACTCGCACAATTAGATCGCGTTGGTATGGTTACTCGTAGCGACCGCCGCATGGGACAGTTATCGGGTGGTGAGCAGCAACGCGTGCTGTTTGCCCAAGCGCTATTAGATAACCCAAGTCTACTGGTGTTGGATGAACCAACCACGGGTATGGACGAGCAGGGCGTTCGTTATCTTGAATCGTTAATTCGTGAATGTGTTAGTGAAGGTCGTACGATCCTTGCGGTACATCACGATGTCACGGCAGTG
The DNA here is from genome assembly GCF_041471145.1 of Vibrio sp. 10N.261.54.A5. Lineage (NCBI taxonomy): Bacteria > Pseudomonadati > Pseudomonadota > Gammaproteobacteria > Vibrionales > Vibrionaceae > Vibrio > Vibrio sp. 10N.261.54.A5. The sequence continues at coordinate 23,989 of NZ_JBFRNU010000047.1, forward strand.
CGTCGACTCGAAGCGAGCGTACATGTTGTGAATCGATTCTTGGTTGATAGTGGCCCACACGAACAAGTCTTACACCCAAGTAAAATCGAGAGCCTGTTCCAGCACTACAGCAGTGGCTCTGCGATGACCAAATCGAAGGAGGTTGCGTAATGGATTGGTTACGACAACTAGCCATTAGTGGCGTGGAAGCGGGCTGGTTATCAGACAGTTTCATGTATGCCTTCATGGTCAATGCTTTGGTTGCAGCGTTACTACTTGGTCCTCTGTTAGGTGGTCTGGGTACTTTGGTGATTGCCAAGCGTCTGGCTTTCTTCTCAGAAGCCGTCGGCCACGCAGCGTTAACCGGTATCGCTATTGGTGTTTTGCTTGGCGAGCCACCAGAAAACCCAATTATTGGTTTGTTTAGCTTCTGTATGATCTTCGCTCTGCTTCTTCACTTTGTAAGAAACAGGACCAACGTTCCATACGATACCTTAGTGGGTGTTTTCCTTGCGCTAGCGTTGGCTGTGGGTGCGGCGTTACTGATGTATGTTGCTCGTAAGATCAATATCCACATGCTTGAAAACGTACTGTTTGGCTCGATTCTTACGGTAACAGACCAAGACTTAGCGATTCTCGCAGGTAGTTGCGCGATCATCATCTTGCTCTTGATACCGACATTCAACCGCATTCTCCTGACTTGTATCAGCCCTGATATAGCTAAGGTTCGTGGTTACAACACCAGCTTTTACGATTACTTGTTTGTCATGATGATCACCTTAGTGACAATTGCGGCCGTGAAGATCGTAGGTGCAGTTCTAGTGGGTGCGTTATTGTTGATTCCAGGTGCGACCGCTCGATTGTTAACTAAACGTATGGGGAGCTTTGTTCTCTTGTCGGCATTACTCGCAACCATCGCATGTTTGGTTGGAACCGTGTTGCCTATGGAACTCAAACTGCCAGTGCCATCGGGCGCTTCAATCATCATCGTTTCTGCAACGTTTTTCCTAGCAGCAACGCTATACCGAATTGTAAGAAAGGCGTAATCATGACTTGTTTAATGAATCGTATCGCTAGCTCAGTAAAAGCAACGGCTCAAGTGAGTGTACTTGGTAGTGTATTAATGGCTGGTTCTTTGATGTCACTGAACGTGAATGCAGAAGACATCCTAACCAGTACACCTGTGACTTATGCATTGGCGACAGAGCTAACCAAAGGCACGGACATTACGACCGAATATCTACCACCTAAGCGCTACGGCATTGATCGTCTGCCAAACTGGTTTGGTACTAAAGGCGCAAGCAAAGTCCTTCAATCCGGCGAAAAGGCGACCGTAGCATTAACGCTGTCATCTATTTGGCAAGCTGATCCTACATTTGTATACGCAAGACAGGGCAATATCCGTTTGGTTGAAGTGGATGCGGCTCAAGCGATTACACCGCGCGCGCAAGGTGTAGCTGCGCTGACGTTATCAAATGGTGAAGTGTCTAAATACGCGTGGTTAAACCCAACCAATCTAACGCGTATGGCGGCGATTGTGGCTGACGACTTTAAGTTGTTGTGGCCTGCGCAAGCTGAAACGATTGATAGCAACCTACAACGCGTGATGCTTGATGTTCGTGAACTGATTAACAAGCAACAAGCGGTGTTATTGGATAACGACGTAGATTCAGTATTGTTGCTTTCAGAAAGTTTGGAAGATTTCGCTTCAGGTAGTCAACTGTTTGTTGAAGAGCGTATATTCAAAGCTGAACTGGAATGGACAGTTCAAGACAAAGCCAAACTCAAAGCGATGTTTTCGGAAGATGATGCTCTATGGTTAGTTACAGCGAAAAAGCCAAGCAACTTGATTAAATCATTGGTACCGAATGAGCGTATCTTGGTAGTGGATTCTGTTGATCGTTGGGGCAGAGCGGGAATCAACGCAAAAGCACCGTTTGCCCGTTGGGAAGTGCAGCCATTCAAAGGCTAACCAGCGCGATTAAAAATGGTAGGATCAAAAAAGCAGCCCAATTTGAGGCTGCTTTTTTGTTCTTGTCTGTTGGCTCTGAAAAGAGTGTCAGACAAGAGGACTGCGAGTATAAACTTACTCTGCAGCTTTTGTCTCTTCAGCTTCAACAGTTGCTTCTACTGAACCTTCAGCTTGCTCTTGAGCTGCTTTCGCTTGTTCTTCAGCTTCCATTTTTGCACGGTCAGCTTTAGAGATGTAGCGAGGCTTGTTGCTACTATGCAGTTTAGAATTCGCCTGTTTCTGCTTCTTTTTTAGAATTTGATTGATTTTTTTCTTACGGTTCATTGCTGCATAGCCTTGTATTTAGTTTAGGCGGTGGAGGATAATCATTTTAGCTCTAGAACTCAATATTTACATGGTATTCAGCAAGGAAAATATCACTATGCAGGCCGTCGAGACCGAACGTTTACGATTAAGAATGATCACGCCTCAAGATGCGGCGTTTATTCAGCGATTATACAGCTCAGAAGATTTCCTGCGTTACATTGGAGACAAGGAAATCAGCGACACAGATAAGGCCGTTGAATACATCAAAAACAACATTCTTAAGATGCATAAAGAGGAGGGTGTTTGCCTATTGATGGTCGAAATAAAGGACTCCTTAACTCCAATTGGTATTTGCGGGTTAATTAAAAGAGATACCTTAGACTCGCATGATATTGGCTATGGCTTTGTTCCAGAGGTGTATGGGCAAGGTTTTGCTCAAGAAGCGGCACAAGCAATAATTGAACAAGCTAAGCAGAATGCTGATATCGATCATTTAGTTGCCATCACCACCTCTGATAACATTCGAAGTATCGCATTACTGACTAAGTTGGGTTTTGTGTTTGAGCGAGTCGAAGACGTATTAAGTGAAAGCGTCAATCTCAACCTGTACGGTTTATCTCTGGGCAATTAATCATGTTTCAACATAACAACATTCTACAAGGCGAACTCGCAACGGAGTACAAAACCGTTATTGCGATGGTGCACATCTACTGTAAAGATCACCACGGTGCAGTGCGTCAGGATAACGCGTTATGTGAGGAGTGTGAGCAACTGTTGCGTTATACCGAAACACGATTGGATAGATGCCCTTATGGTGAAGCCAAACCGACCTGCAATAAGTGTCCGATCCATTGCTATAAGCCCGATCCGAAAGAGCAGATGCGTTTAGTCATGCGCTATGCCGGGCCAAGAATGCTACTTAAGCATCCGATATTAGCGATTCGACATCTGATTCATGAGAAACGGAAAGTGCCTGAAAAGCCGTTGCCGAATGTGTCGAACCGCCATATCCGAATGAATAAGAAGTAACTGGCGTTTAAAAGTGGTTGCTGAAGAAACGAAAAAGGTCTGATTGCGCAGACCTTTTTGATGTAGATACACTTCCATCTCAGCTTGAATCTAGCCAAGTAGCCTATGCCGCTTGAGGCTCGTCATAGGTCACTGTGAGGTTGTTGATCCAGCGTCGGCTTAGGTAACGATGAGAACAAATTGCCAGTTTCACCACTTCTTCCACCAACATCAAACCATAGATGTATTTGAAATCCCATCCAGCGACAAACGCGCCGTAAACACATACTGGAATGCCGACCATCCACATTGCGATGAAGTCCATACGAAGGCAGAACGCATTATCACCACCAGCGCGAATGATACCGTTGATGATCACCATGTTGAGCATACGAATCACCACAGCAAAACACATAATGGTCATTGCAGGTGAAGCAAGCGGGTATAAAGCGTCTTTGGTCAGGTTTAGCCATGACAGAACGTGCTCTTTACCCATAAACAATAGCAAGCCTACAACCGCACCAAAACCAACCACGGCTTTGATGAACGTCAGCCCCATGCTCATTGCGTCATCAAACTCATCACGGCCTAATGAATGACCAAGCAACACTGAACACGCTACCGAAATACCAAAGAAAATCGAATAACACAACGATTCAAACGGTGCGAGCATAGAGAACACGGCAAGTTCCGTTGTGCCCATGTGACCGAAGATCATTTGGTATGCCATAGTACCCATTGCCCATAACACGGCATTCATCGTTAGTGGCAAAGCAATACGACGGTAAGACAACCATAATGACGGACGATGTGGTGAGCTAGGCGTGGTTAACAACCAGTGTTTACGCATGCGCATATAGCCATACATCAAACCCACTTGAATCAAGCGCGCTAAAGTGGTTGCCAATGCCGCACCTGCAACGCCCATCGCTGGAATACCGAAGGCACCTTTAATGAGTACGAAGTTAAGTGCGATGTTGAGGGCAATCGTGACCGCACCAAGCAATAGTGGTGTTACGGTGTCACCTGATGAGCGCATGCTTGCTTCTACCACGACCACAATGTGAGTCAGAAGAAGGACAGGGAATCCATACCACAGGTAAGTCGCGCCAAGTTCAATCACGGTTTGATCGCTGGTCTGCAACATCATTAAAAACTGAGAACCAAGAGTGATGATTGCAGTAACAGGCAGCAGAACTTTTAAGCCAAACACCATTGCGATAGATGATACCGTTCGCGCGCTTTTTCGGTCGTTCTTTCCCCAGTATTGAGCGACTAATGTTCCGTTTGCTGAGGCCAACCCTGCCATAATCATAATAGCAACGAAGTGCCATTTTGATGCAATTCCCACAGCCGCAGCTGCTTCCATACCATAATCACTGACCATTAATACGTCAGCAAGGGCAAGAATAGCGACAAGCGCACTTTGTAAAGCAACAGGTAAACCCAGTTTAACGATACGAGGTAAGATGCTCTCTGGCTTGTTATTCATAGATGAGTTAGGGTTGATGTTAGTTGTCATAAGCTCTCCGATTTATGGCAGAACTATAGTGATTTGAGCGAAGTAACAACATGTTTAAAAAACAACAAAACCTGTGCGAATCCGTCATTGATTCAATGAGACCAAAATCAACTTGGCATGATGATGTTTTTCTCGCTGAACAGTGCAAAGAACGTTTTTTGACCGTTGAAGATATTCCAGAGATGAAAAGCTTTGGTGTCTATATGGGCGGCATGGCGAAGCTATATGATGGCTACTGGGTTGAGCGCGAATCCGTTAATGTTCATACGTTGATTTTCACTATGGAAGGTGGCGGCATTCTAACAACCGCAACATCGGTCCAAGCGATTACACCTTATACACTCGTGGTGCTTCCTGCTGAAACCCCATTTCGTTTTGAACTCGATCCTCAATATAATTATTGGAAAATGGCGTGGATGCTGACGCCTGACACCAAGCAATGGCAGCACATAGCAAGTTTAGGACAGGGGATTGTGCCTTTTGGAGAGTGTGAGCAGATCTGGTCATTAATGAACTTGGTTTACTTTGAGATAGGCGGTAGAGCCAGTTACCGTAAGTTACTCTTGAGTGAAATTATCCGAACATTGACGGGGTTTGAGCCTAAGTCGACCAGCACCACTGCACGTGTTCAAGCGCTCTATAACGAAATTGAAAGTAGTCTGCATCAGCCATGGACAGTGGCAGGGATGGCTGAAAGAGTGTTCATCAGTGAAGAGCAACTCAATAGAGTCACCAAGACGCTATTCAACCTCTCACCACGCAGTAAATTGATTCAATTACGCATGGACAAAGCCACCAGTCTACTGAAATATCAAGATTGGTCAGTTTCTATGATTGCTAATCGCTTAGGCTACAAAGATCCTTATAACTTTTCGCATCGTTTCAAAAAGCATTTCGGTTTGTCACCCAGTCAATATCGAAAGAGCCATCGACTTCTTGGTTAGCCTTGCACGATGAAATGAGAAGTGTGGGAGAAGAAGGTTACATATAGGCATGAGTTGAAAAGAGCCCTTCGCTTAGACATAAAGCCTGAACTCGGAGCCCTAATGACACGCATCTAGTGTCTGTCTATTTAAGCTTACTCGCCTGCAATCTGTAGGTGAGAGCGCTTTAGGCTAGCAATCAACATGTAGATCGTTGTAGCAAGTAGAGACGCGAACAGGTAAGTGAACAATCCTGCTTGTGAATCCATAAAGCTGTCTGCAACGATTGGTCCCGCAACAGAACCGATGCTGTAGCAAAGTAGCATGATTTGAGTCACTGACACCAAGTAGCTTGGGTCAAGGTTACGGCAACCTAAGTTAATCGCGATTGGGTATAGCGCAAATGTGGCCATGCCTAATACGAACAAGCTCATGCCTAGTACGTAGAAATCGTGATTGATAGTCAGCACACCAATGCTTGCAACCCCTAGCAGGCAGAACAAAGCCATTAATAACACTTGTCCTACGTGGTGAGATAACCAAGTCACCATCGGCTGTACAGCCATACCACCCATGATAACCAAAGCCATCAAACCACCAATGTCTTCGTGTGCAATGTTACGTTGAGCAAGTTCAACTGGCATCAAGCCGTAAATCGCACCTAGCGTTAATCCGGAAACAATGCAGCCAATTAGCGCGCTGTGGCTTAATTTACTGATCTGCTTTAAAGACAAAGATTGCGCATCGTGGATCTGTGGTGGAGTTGCTTGTCCGTACATCAGCACAATGATCGCACCAAACAGAAGGGTGAACATTGCGATGAAAGGTACGCCACCAGTAATACCTAAGTAACCGATACCAAGCTGACCAACTGCAGAACCGCCGTACAGTGCACACATGTAGATAGCGAGACGTTTTGCGCGTTGTGACTCGTCACCGCTCATTAGCCAAGACTCTACAATCACGAAGATACCTGCAACCGCCACACCAGCCACAAAGCGAGCTAGTAGCCATACTGCTTGGTGTGGGATCAATGGCAATACAAGGATCGTTGCGATGAACACACTCAATGCGATGACGAACGCATCTTTGTGGCCAACACGCGCAATGGCACGTTCAATCAATAATGTACCAGCCAGTAGACCTGCATAGAATGCACTCGCCAACCAACTCGATAGATCTTTGTCTAAGCCATACTCAGACAGCATTAATGGTAATGAACTCATTAAGTAGCCTGAAGCGATCGCGTAAAAAGACAATGCAATAACAGGAACAGTTATGCGAGTTGTTGGTTGGATGTTGTCCAATGCAGGAGCCTCTGATAGTAAAAGAAACGATGAATTTTCCGCGACTATGGGGGAGAAACTGAATTGGGTAAAACAAATAAAAATGGTCGTTAAGATAAAAGAAATTTATCGACCAACTAAACTAAAATACGGTTGCGATATTTGGTGGTTTGGCGAGATTTTATGCGGGCAAAAAGTCGTTAAGCCGTTGTTCATTGGTGGTTTAATTTAGAAAAAGATTGCAGCGTGATTGTCTTTTTATGATTTGGATTGAGTGGGATTTTAAGTGTTAGACCGTTTCTTTACGGTATTGACGTGGCGAGCTTCCACTCCACTTACGAAAGGCATGTCGAAAGTTAGCGCTGTCTGAAAACCCAACGCGCTCAGATATCTCTTCAATGCTCATTTGAGTTGAAGAAAGGTAGTGTCGAGAAAGGTGAAAACGAACGTGGTCCAGTATCTTCTGGTAGCTGGTATCGGCTGCTTTCAGGTGACGACGCAGAGTTCGAGAAGACATGCCCAGTTCTGAAGAAATGGATTCTATAGAAGGGTAACATCCTGGCCTTTCAATCAGCATCTGAGAGACTTTCTCTTTGAGGCTACTGGGTGCACTGACTTTTGCCAACATGTCATCACACGATTTTAAGCACATCTGTAAAGTGATGGGGTTGGCGGTAGGAGGAAATGAATACAAGGTGGTTGCGTCGAACTCCCATTCAAGCCGGTCACTATTGAATTCAACCGGGCAGCGGAAAATCTCTGTGTATAGATCGCCGTATTCAGGTTTTGGATAGGGGAAGCGGATCACTTGAGAAGGAAAGGGCTGCTGTAAGACCTCTTCGCACAAACTGTATATCGCCGAGAACCAGTATTCACAACAAAAGGGCAGTAAAGAATCGAGTTCGATAAGTTGCTCTGCGCGAAAGTAACCAATGTTGTCTTCTACAGACATGGTTTTCCTGAGGACAGGGCCAGCAAGTTGCAGATACTTAAACCCGATTAAAAAGGCATCGAGTAGTGTTTCGCTGCTAAACACCGCATAACCGAGCACGCCGAAATCGCTGAACCTCGCTTGTTGGCCAACTTTAAGCCCCAATCCGTCTTCGTTGGAATTCGCTAACGCATTACTGAACACAGCAAGCTTTTGCGCCAAAGTGATGTGTGTATCGGGTGTGTTGAGTTGGAGAGCATCGATGTTACTTCCTTCGAGCAACTCTTCGATACTGAGAACAGGCGACAGGTAACGATGCAGCAACTGAAGATCCAGAATGCCGAATGCTTGCATGTCGGGTTCGTAAACTGCGGTGTATTCCATAAGCTGCCTCTTGTTGAATATCGATATCTTAACCGAACTTTTAACATTTACGCCTGTTGCTTGTTCTCACTTTCGCAAGCTTGTTCCAAATTTTGGTTTATGTGTGCAAGGTTTTATTGTGCTAGCGCAGGCTGTGTCCGAATATCACCGGTTTTTGTCTTTTTGAAACCTGTTCGAAATGTTATCGAAATGTTGTAATTTGTTGGGCTGCACATTGGAGCGTCTCAAACATTTTGCTCAATAACGACTCTTATCTACATGACACACCAATGTGCAGGCTCGTGATGACAAGAAAGAGACTTATTACAACGATTAGAACGTCTACGGTGACCGTCACAAACAGGTCTAAGCCGCACAAGGAGATCATGGATGCACAATCTTGCTGTTAATTTGGAGCGTAGCGCTTCGCTTTTTCCAACTAAAGCCGCTCTGCGTATGGGATCGGATGAAATCAGTTTTTCTCAGTTAGAACAACTTTCTGGAAACGTGGCTGCTAACTTGAAAAGACTTGGGTTGCAGAACGGAGATAAGGTAGCGTTGTCATGCCCGAACGTGACTTACTTTCCGATAGCCTATTACGGGATTCTAAAAGCGGGTTGTGTAGTCGTGCCTTTGAACGTGCTATTCAAGGCCAGAGAGATCGCTTATCACCTTAATGACTCTAACGCGAAGGCCTATTTATGTTTTGACGGCAGTGAAGAGCTTCCCATTGGTCGCTATGGTTTACAAGGTTTTGAGCAGGCAAACCACTGTGAACACTTTGTCGAGATGCCTATCCCAACAAACACAGACACTACTTTAGAAAGTAATGAGGAGCATGAATCAATCGCTGATTGGTTGGCACAACCTTTTACTCCTTTTGAGTCTGTGGCTTGTCATGGCGATGATACCGCTGTGATCCTTTATACCTCTGGCACGACGGGTCAACCAAAAGGGGCTGAGCTTTCCCACACCAACATGCAAACCAATGCGATGTCGTCACAGTATCTAATGAGATTGGAGTACAGCGACACCACAATGGCTACACTGCCTTTATTCCATAGCTTCGGTCAGACGGTGATGATGAACGCGAGTGTGCTAACAGGGTCCACCATGGTGTTGATTCCTCGTTTTGAACCGTCATTGGTTATTGAACAGATCATTAGCCATAAAGTCAGCGTGTTTGCGGGTGTTCCTACTATGTATATCGCGCTATTAAAGGCGGGAGAAGAGTCTTCTGATAGTTTAGAAAACACAAGCAAACGCTCTGAACAGGTTAAACACAGCTTGAGGTTAGGTGTTTCTGGCGGTGCTTCTATGCCGCTTGAGGTTATACGACAGTTTGAATCTCGTTTTGAATTACCAGTCTTAGAAGGTTATGGGCTCTCGGAAACGGCGCCGGTTGCGACCTTTAATCATATTGATGGCGATCGTTTATCGGGTAGTGTCGGTCAGCCTTTATGTGGCCACCTCATCAAGATTACTGATATACAAGGCAACTCTGTCGCTATGGGTGAACTCGGCGAAGTCTGCATTAAAAGCCCAAGTGTGATGAAAGGCTATTATCAAAGGCCAGAGGCGACAGCTGAATCTATTCGTGATGGTTGGTTCTTAACGGGAGATATCGGTCGCGTCGATGAGCATGGCAATTTGTTCATTGTTGACCGTGTTAAAGACATGATTATTCGTGGTGGGTACAACGTTTATCCACGTGAAGTCGAAGAAGTGTTGATGTGTCACCCCGATGTCGAAATGGTCGCGGTGGTAGGCGAGCATCATGAACATTTAGGCGAGGAGATCCACGCGCATGTGGTTCTTCACGAACATACGCAATGTGATAGTGCCGCCTTGATAGCATGGTGTCATGAGCAACTCGCCGACTACAAATACCCGCGTAAGGTATTCATTCGTAAAGCCTTACCCATGACAGCAACCGGAAAAATCTTGAAGCGTGAGTTACACCCACTAGAAATAGCGGAGATGGCAAATGGATAGTTATGATTTTATTATTGTTGGCGGTGGTTCAGCTGGGTGTGTGATGGCTTCTCGGCTGTCGGAAGATCCTGATGTGACGGTTTGCTTGTTAGAAGCGGGTGGTAAAGACACCAGCCCATTCATTCACACACCCGTTGGCGTGGTGGCGATGATGCCAACCAAACTCAATAATTGGGCATTCGAAACGGTTGAACAGCCGGGTTTGAACGGTCGTAAAGGCTATCAGCCTAGAGGTAAGACACTTGGCGGTTCTAGCTCTATCAATGCCATGATGTACGCTCGTGGACATCGCTATGACTACGATAGATGGGAAAGCTTGGGCAATGCTGGCTGGAACTATGAATCCTGTTTGCCTTACTTTAAGAAAGCAGAAAACAACGAAGTCCACCAAGATGAGTTCCATGGCCAAGGTGGTCCTCTTAATGTGGCCAATCTTAGATCGCCAAGCCCTATGTTGGAACGTTATTTAACGGCGTGTGAATCGATAGGTGTCCCTCGCAATGAGGATATTAACGGCGCTGCTCAGTTTGGGGCGATGCCGACGCAGGTAACACAGCTGAATGGTGAACGATGCAGTGCTGCCAAGGCTTACTTAACGCCAAACCTTTCACGATCGAATCTCACGGTCGTGACTAAAGCCACCACACATAAGGTTTTGTTTGAATGCAAGAAGGCGATTGGTGTTGAATATGGTTCTAGCGGAAAGCGTTATCAGATACGATGCAACAAAGAAGTGATTCTTTCCGCTGGCGCGTTTGGTTCTCCCCAATTGCTGTTACTGTCTGGTGTCGGTGCTCAAACTGAACTAGAGACACATGGAATCGAACAGGTTCATGAATTACCTGGAGTGGGCAAGAACCTTCAAGATCATATCGACTTAGTACATTCGTATAAATGCAGTGAAAAGCGTGAAACTTTTGGTATCTCGCTGCAAATGGCCTCTGAAATGACCAAAGCCTTACCACTATGGCACAAAGAACGCCGCGGTAAAATGAGCAGTAATTTTGCAGAGGGAATAGGCTTTCTCTGTTCCGAAGATCATATCGCTGTACCGGATTTAGAGTTTGTATTTGTGGTCGCTGTTGTAGATGACCATGCTAGAAAAATTCATACCAGTCATGGCTTTACCTCTCATGTCACCTTATTGCGACCGAAGAGCTACGGCACCGTAACGCTCAATAGTAATGATCCCTATGATCCGCCTAAGATCGATCCTGCGTTTTTCAGTCATCCTGAAGACATGGAGATCATGATTAAGGGCTGGAAGAAGCAGTATCAAATGTTAGAGAGTTCCGCGTTTGATGATATCCGAGGCAATGCTTTCTACCCTGTGGACGCCAGTGATGACAAGGCTATCGAGCAAGATATTCGCAATCGTGCAGACACTCAGTATCACCCGATCGGGACCTGTAAAATGGGACCTAGTAGCGATTCTTTAGCTGTGGTAGATAAAGATCTCAAAGTTTATGGATTGGATAATTTGAGAGTCATTGATGCTTCTGTGATGCCGACACTGATTGGGGCAAACACCAATGCACCAACCATTATGATTGCTGAGAAAGTCGCAGATCAAATCAAACAGCAATACGGGTTTGGCAAGCAAGAATCTAATATTCAAGCGAAAGGCGAAGCTGTAGTTTTATTCAAGAAGTTAAGTGATAACCATAAATAAAACAGTAGGTTAGATAGTCTTGATTTGGTAAGACTCTCTAACCTATTTTTGTGTGCTTACTTAGAATTAAGTAATGCTAAATCAATAGCTTAACCAATAGTATTACTTAGTTAGTGCTTGATTAAGCCACTGATCAAATTGACCTTTTGGCAGTGCACCGTTAATCGTATCAACACGTTGACCGTTCTTGAACACCATCACCGTTGGGATGCTTCTGATTTGATACATAGCCGCCAGTTGCTGTTGAGCTTCGGTATCAATTTTAACAAATCGAACATCGCCAGCGCGCTCTTTAGCGACATCGCTAAATACAGGTGCGAAACCTACACATGGGTTGCACCATGTCGCCCAAAAATCGACAACGACAGGCTGTGAACTGTTCAAAATTGATTGGAAATTCAGTGACGTACCTTCGATTGGTACACCGTCTAGAAGTGCGTTTTTGCACTTACCACAAGTAGGGCTTTCTGAAATTCTTTCTGAAGGAACTCGGTTTACGCCACCGCAAGAAGGGCAACGTGTGTTGAATGTAGACATAACTTTCTCTTTTTATTGCGTCTCCGTGCCTAACGCGATTTACGAATCATGTACGGAACGCTTATACTGTTTAAAACAAGAATAAGATACTCAAATAAAAACAAACAATAAACAGGTAAATGATGACAAAATTTTACGCTGAAATTACGGGCTGGGGAAAGTGTCTGCCACCAGCCGTGCTATCCAATGATGATTTAAGCACTTTCATTGATACGTCTGACGAGTGGATTCGTACTCGAACTGGTATCGAAAATCGTCGTATCAGTCATGTAAATACCTCTGAGCTAGCGACCGTTGCTGCTCAACATGCAATGGCGTGTGCTGGTTTAACAGCCGAAGATATCGATCTTGTGATCGTAGCGACGTGCAGTCCAGACTCTCTTATTCCAAATACCGCGTCTAAAGTTCAACAGAACTTAGGCATCAAGAGCGCAGCAGCTTTTGACCTTAATGCAGCGTGTACAGGCTTTATCTACGGTGTTGAAACAGCAACTCGATTGATTCAAGCGGGCAACTACCGCAATGCGATCGTTGTGGGTGCAGAGCGTCTTTCATTCTTCATCGACTGGACCAAGCGTGATACTGCGGTTCTATTCGGTGATGGCGCTGGCGCTGTGGTTCTATCACGTACTGAAGAACAAGTGGGTTTACAAGAAGCTCAAATCGGTTGTGACGCAGAGGGCCGTGACATTCTAGCAGTACCAAAATTCGGTACTTCTATGGACCGCTTTGCTGCTGATAACGGTTACTGGGATTTTGATTTCGTTGGTAAAGAGATCTTCAAGCGTGCAGTGAAAGGAATGGGCGCTGCAGCACATACAGTATTGAGTCGCACTGGCATCTCAACTGAAAACATCGATGTTGTGATTCCGCACCAAGCGAACATCCGAATTATTCAAACTCTGTGTGATATGGCGGGCATTGAACGTGAGAAAGCGTTTGTGAACATTCAAAACTACGGCAACACATCGGCTGCGACTGTGCCGATTGCATTGTGTGAATCGTTAGAGCAAGGCTTTGTTAAACCTAACTCAAACATTCTTGTGGCGGCATTCGGTGCCGGTTTAACTTGGGGGGCAGGCCATATTAAGTGGGGTAGCCGTGTTGAGCCGTTAGGTCAATCGGACGCTAAGCTTCCAGAAGCAGATAGCTCGGCATTAGAACTTCTAGAGAGAGCCATTTTACACTGTAAAACGCGTCCTAATTCTGAGAATGAGTAGCAGCATGGCCCAAGTTCGTTTTATGACAGAAGCCGACCTCGATGGAGCGGCTTTAGTTCACCAAGCTACTTTTGTTCGACAGCAAAACTCAATAAATTGGTTACAATGTAACTTAAATGCTGCGCCACGCTTTCTTAACTTTGTTGCTGAAAGCGATGGCGAGATTGTCGGCTACATTATTTGGGTTCAAAAGAGTGGGTTTAGGCCTGAAGCTGTTTTGGAGCTAGAACAACTTGCTGTGTTACCGAGTGCTCAGGGGCAAGGATTGGGCAAAAAGCTGATTCTAGACTCTTTGCCTCAAGTGAAGCAGAAGCTATCAGAGCAGGGCTCGACACTAAAACATGTATTAGTGACCACCAGAGCAGATAACTTTGCACAAAAGCTCTATCAGTCGACATTGGGCGCTCAAGTCGAAACCACGATTTCAAACTTTTACTCAGCCGATGAAGTGCTTATGATAGCTCGCAATGTAGGTGAACGAATCTGATCGCTGAGTTCTTAGAACCATTATTATCAGCGGCATAACTCGATTAACGTTTTATTAGGGGCTTCTGTGGCCCTTTTGTTATTTCTTAGGAAGTATTTTGAAGAAAGTTTTAGCAATTGGCTACGTTTGGCCAGAACCGAATTCATCGGCGGCTGGCAGCCATATGATGTCTCTTTTACGTCTATTTAAGAGACAAGGTTGGTCAGTTGAATTTGCAACACCCGCTCAAGAAACCGAGCACATGATTGATCTCTCTGAAGAGGGCATCACAAGCCAATCTATACAGTTAAATTGCGATAGCTTTGACGATTACATTGAAGAGCTGCAGCCCGATGTTGTGATGTTTGACCGTTTTATGATGGAAGAGCAATTCGGCTGGCGCGTCGAGAAGGTATGTCCCAATGCCTTTAAGCTACTGGATACTGAAGATTTACAATTCCTACGCAATGCTCGACACGAAGCGGTTAAGAAAGAAACAGATCTGACCAAAACACACTTGTACAGTGACTTGGCTAAACGTGAAATTGCCGCGATTTTGCGCTGTGATCTTTCGTTGATCATTTCAAGTTACGAGATGGAACTGCTTCAATCTGAGTTCAATATCGATCCCAAACTGCTTCATCATCTGCCGTTCATGGTTGATCTTAATACGCTTCCTGAAAGCACGAAAAGCTTTGAAGAACGTAAGCATTTCATGACGATAGGCAACTTTAGACACGCACCGAACTGGGATGCCGTACTTCAGCTACAGAAGATTTGGCCGAAGATTCGTAAACAGTTACCTGACACTGAACTTCATATTTATGGATCGTATCCGCCGCCAAAAGCAACCGCTTTGCATAACCCTAAAACTGGCTTCCATATCAAAGGTTGGGCGAAAGACGCTCAAGAAGTGATGGAGCAGGCTCGTGTGTGTGTTGCACCTTTACGATTTGGCGCAGGCATTAAAGGCAAGTTACTTGATGCGATGAAGCTACAGACTCCGAACGTGACCAGTGAAATCGGCAGCGAAGGCATGTTGCCACAAGGAGAACTGCAATGGCCAGGTGCGGTTGCTGATGATATCGACGAATTTGTTGAAGCTGCAGTTGCCCTTTATAAAGATGAAGAGAAGTGGCTTAAGGCACAAAGCCGATGTCATTCAATCCTTGAAGCGCACTACGAGCAGAATAAACTGGGCGACACATTGATTGAGCGATTGATTGCGTTAGAGTCGGATCTTGAATCTCATCGACTGGATAACTTCTTTGGTTCGATGCTCAAACACCACAGCATGGCGAGCACGAAGTATATGTCCCAGTGGATAGCTGAAAAGAACAAGACTAAGTAGCTTACATAATACAACCAATACAACCGAATTAAATCATAAGCCCTTAGGTTAACGCCTAGGGGCTTTTTTCATGCAGGGCGCTTGTTAATTCCAGACTTACAAAACGACACATACTCTCAGTACATTAGCATTGACTAATTTATATTTATTAGTAAACTCTAATTTATAGGTTGTCATGAGTTTATGATGTTTGTGGATAGGAGAGGTTTGTGCTTAGTTTGATTCCTTGGGATGCTTTTTTCGGCGGCATGTTGTTAGGCGTGTCGGCCATTGTTTTAATGTTGGGGATTGGTCGAGTTGCTGGCATTAGTGGCATTGTCAGCCGATTATTGCCAACTGGCACCAGCAACAAAGAACGTAAAGATGCGGATACAGCAAACACCGAAAAACACTGGCGTATCGCCTTTGTTGTGGGAATGGTCGCAAGTGGTTGGCTATTAATTCCGACGGGCTACCAACTTCCGCAGTTAGAAGAGATGAATCTCGCTTTAGTGATTATTGCTGGCCTTCTGGTGGGCTTTGGTACTAAAACAGCGAACGGTTGTACTAGCGGGCATGGCATTGTCGGAATGGCGCGTTTATCTAAACGTTCTATTGTTGCGACCTGTGTATTTATGGGTGTGGCAATCGTAACCGTGTTTATCAAGAATCTGACTGGCTTGGGGGCATAATGAAAAACGCTTCATTTACTATCGTTATCGGTTTGGTCGCAGGTATTCTTTTTGGCTCTGGCATGATCATCTCAGGGATGGTTGATCCTGAGAAGGTACTCGGCTTCTTAGACATTACCGGTAACTGGGACATTAGTTTGGCATTCGTCATGGGTGGCGCGCTATTGGTCTTTGCACCGTTTTATCATCTGGTCATTAAAAAGCGCGCTAAAGCCATCAATGGCGAGCCGTTAGATAGCCGTAACAATCCGTTGATAGACAGAAAGCTGATTCTTGGATCTACAGCGTTTGGCTTAGGCTGGGGGATTGCAGGCTTTTGCCCAGGCCCTGCGGTAACCAACCTAAGTGGCGGCAACCCGACGGTGTGGGTGTTTATGATAAGCATGCTGGTGGGAATGTGGCTGGCGGATCGTATGAACAAAACGTGTTAGTAGCAAGCTTATAGCTGATTACATTGGCTTTGACGTTATCCGTTCTGAGCTGACCAAGCATAGAGGTTGACTCGCTTTCAGCACGAAAGTCAGTCAGCCTCTTTCTATATTTACTGTTTCTATTATTTTCAGGTATCTACAATCTGCTGTTATCTAAAATCTACTATTTAATAGTCGTTGAAACTGGACAGTGGTCGCTGAGTTTGTAGTCCAGAACATCTTGTGTTTCAAATACCTTCTGCTTTGCAGGAGAAGCATTTAGCGACTCACTCACCACAATATGATCAATAACAGAGCGGAACTGATGTGTGCGATAATTGTTGCGGTTAGAGCGTACCTTACAATCTGCACGGGTCTTTCGTGTCGCTAACTGCGCATCAGTATATTGTGATAACTCTTTCCACATCCAATCTCGTGAGTAAGCGAGGTTATGGTTAAAGTCGCCAAGAATGGCGTAGTCTTCGTTATTGCGCTCTCTTTGCTTTATCCACTTGTTCAGTTGCTGAGCTTGCTCTTTTAAACGAGAGCAATCGCGGTTGGACTTATACGCTCCGCTACAACCTGCCTTTAAATGCACAGACAACATGTGAATGGGTTTAAAGTTTGTTTCTACAACGATATAGCTGGCAAACCTAAGTTTACTGTTGGATGTGGTTTCAAGCGGAAAGTCAGCGTAGTCGGTGAGGGCTACTCCTTTACGAACTGCAAATCCCGTGTATTGGTTCACTTCTTTAAATTGGCGGTTGCTGTTCTTAGATAGCGCCCGGTCAGACATCAATATCTTGTATTGATCACCAGCCACACGCTGAATGGCATTTACGTTATCGACTTCTTGAAACGCAACCACGTCTGCGTCTAAGGATTGAAAATAAGTTGCGAGTTTGTCGAAATCAGCTTGATCACGTTTGTCAGAAAACTTATTCACAGCCTCGTTGGTTGATAACCATTCGATATTCCAACTGGATATGGTCAAAGGTTCAGCAAATGTCTGGCTACTGAGTAAGCAGCCTAACATTATCCAGTTTTGAAGTCGTTTCATGCCAAATATCCCTAATTTTGTCTGCCAATATTGATGAGCCGTTATCCTACAACACTTACCAAAAATTCAACTCTTTTTAGGAGTTTTTTTATTGTTACATTGTTTCTTTTCGACTTGAGAACTAGCGTAATAATATTGAATTGATCTTAGTCAGCGTTCTCTTTTTATTGATCCAAATCAATACTCAAAGTTGGTGGTTCTCGTTAAATACGCCACAATATCTAGTGTTAGTTAAACGATAAATCGCTCTATATAGTGTGTTTGTGGATAAGTCTGTGAATACCTCAAGAGTAAGGAGAAGTGGTGAAATCAATCGTAATCAAGCGTGATGGCTCAAGAGCTCCATTCAGTAGAGATCGCATCCAAGCTGCAGTGGAAGCAGCATCAGACAAAGCCGATAAGGAAATTGCTATTTATGCACTGAATGTGGCATTAGCAGTTGAGTTGAAGCTCGAAGACTACGATGAAGTTCATATCTCTGAAATTCAAACCATGGTCGAGAACGAGCTAATGCAGGGACCATACAAGTCTCTGGCTCGTGCCTACATTGAATATCGTCATGACCGCGACATCGCCCGTGAGAAGCAAAGCGCTTTAACTCGTGAGATCGAAGGTTTGATCGAAGAAAGCAACGTTGATCTAATCAATGAAAACGCGAACAAAGATGGCAAAGTAATCCCAACTCAGCGTGACCTGCTGGCGGGTATCGTGGCTAAACACTATGCGAAAACTCACATTTTGCCACGTGATATCGTACATGCTCACGAATGTGGTGATATTCACTACCACGATCTAGACTACGCACCGTTCTTCCCAATGTTTAACTGCATGCTTATCGATCTGAAAGGCATGTTAACGCATGGCTTCAAGATGGGTAACGCGGAAATCGACACACCTAAGTCTATTTCTACGGCGACAGCGGTAACCGCGCAGATCATCGCGCAAGTGGCGAGTCACATCTACGGCGGCACAACGATTAACCGCATCGATGAGGTTCTTGAACCTTACGTTATGGCGAGCTACGAGAAGCACTTATCGCTAGCGAAAGAGTGGGACATTCATAGCCCAGAAGCTTTTGCTATCTCTCGCACAGAGAAAGAGTGTTACGACGCGTTCCAATCTCTGGAGTACGAAGTAAACACGCTGCACACCGCTAATGGTCAAACACCATT
Source organism: Vibrio sp. 10N.261.54.A5 (assembly GCF_041471145.1). Taxonomy (NCBI): domain Bacteria; kingdom Pseudomonadati; phylum Pseudomonadota; class Gammaproteobacteria; order Vibrionales; family Vibrionaceae; genus Vibrio; species Vibrio sp. 10N.261.54.A5. Next base: position 42,833 of record NZ_JBFRNU010000047.1, read on the forward strand.
CGTGACGTTTGGTTTTGGTTTAGGTGAAAGCTGGGGCTCGAAATTGATTCAGCAATCAATCTTGAAAAACCGCATTGCAGGTTTGGGTAAGAACCGTAAAACAGCCGTGTTCCCTAAACTGGTATTTGCGATCAAAGATGGTTTGAACCACCAGAAGCAAGATCCAAACTACGACATCAAGCAATTAGCGCTAGAGTGTGCGTCTAAGCGTATGTACCCAGACATTCTTAACTACGACAAAGTAGTAGAAGTGACAGGGTCATTTAAAACTCCTATGGGTTGTCGTAGCTTCTTGAATACTTACGAAGAAAATGGTGAGTTGATTCACGAAGGCCGTAACAACTTAGGTGTTGTTAGCTTGAACTTGCCACGTATTGCGATTAACGCAAAACAAGATATGGCTAAGTTCTACGAACTGCTTGATGATAAACTCAAGCTGGCTCGTCGTGCATTAGAAACTCGTATTTCTCGTCTAGAAAACGTGAAAGCGCGTGTTGCTCCAATCCTATACATGGAAGGTGCGTGTGGCGTTCGCTTGAAAGCAGACGACTCTATTGCAGACATCTTCAAGAACGGCCGTGCGTCTGTTTCTCTTGGTTACATCGGTATCCACGAAGCAATGACTGCGCTTTACGGCACAGACGTTCACTTGTACGACGACGGCGAAATGCGTGCTAAAGCGCTTGAGCTAGTGGAGTACATGAAGCGTGAAGTAGAATCTTGGACGAAAGAGACAGGTTATGCATTCAGCCTATACGGCACACCAAGTGAAAACCTATGTAGTCGTTTCTGCAGCATCGACACCAAAGAGTTTGGTGTGATTGATGGCGTAACAGACCGTGGTTATTACACCAACAGCTTTCACTTAGACGTGCAGAAGACAGTGAACCCATACGACAAGATCGATTTTGAGATGCCTTATCCTGAAATCTCTAGTGGTGGTTTCATCTGTTACGGTGAGTTCCCGAACATGCAGAAGAACATCGAAGCACTAGAAAACGTATGGGACTACAGCTACACACGTGTTCCTTACTACGGTACAAATACGCCGATTGATGAGTGCTACGAATGTGGTTACAACGGTGAATTTGACTGTACTAGTAAGGGCTTTACGTGTCCTAAGTGTGGCAACCACGACTCAACCAAAGTATCGGTAACACGCCGTGTTTGTGGTTACCTTGGTAGCCCAGATGCACGACCATTTAACTTCGGTAAGCAAGAAGAAGTTAAACGCCGAGTGAAGCATCTTTAGTAAGCTCTAAGATTATTAGCTAGCTTATTTAGAAGAGCTACGTTTCAAGAAATATGATTGGTATCGGCGTTATGTCGATACCAATTCTTTCGTTTCAGCTTTTACAACACATCTTCTCAAACTATTAAGTAATCACGAGTTTTCAATACTGCCTTATGAATTATCACCAATATCACCCAATCGACGTTGTAAATGGCCCTGGAACACGCTGCACTTTGTTTGTGTCGGGTTGTGTACACCAGTGTCGCGGGTGTTATAACCAATCGACGCAAAGGTTGGACTCTGGGCATTTGTTTACTCAAGAACTGCAAGACCACATTATCGCTGATCTCAATGATCCGCGAATTAAGCGTCGTGGCTTGTCGCTTTCTGGTGGTGATCCTTTGCATCCTGCAAACGTGTCTGAAGTGCTTAAGCTTGTTCAGCGTGTAAAAGCAGAATGTGAAGGCAAAGACATCTGGATGTGGACGGGCTACGAGCTCGACGAACTCGACGAAAAGCAGAGGCAAGTACTTGAATATGTTGATACTTTGATTGATGGTCGTTTTGAGCAAGATAAAGCGGATCCAATGTTGGATTGGCGTGGTAGTTCAAACCAAATCATCCATCGATTTACTGATATATAACTGCTGTCGTGACTTTGCACACTCGTAAACGAAAAAGGGCTTCATCGTTAGCGCAATGCTACAAATCAGCCCTTGGGTGTGAGTTCTTTGAATCTATCGCCTGCACGTCAGTGTCAGTTTATCGCCTGTTTATATAGGAATGTGCTCAGGCTCGTCGATTAGATTGTTGATCCATTTCTTAGAGTGAATTCGCTGGCTAGTTAAAGCGATCTTCGCTAACTCCTCCAGTAACACAATCATCAACACCCATTCTAGCGGCCAACCCAACACCAGCGCAGTAAAGTAAGCAAGGGGAATACCGATTGCCCATTGGCCAAACAGGTCGATGAAGATACTGTAGTTGATGTCTCCACCACTTTTCAGCACGCCACCAATACCAACCATATTGAAGACTCTTAGTATCATGCCGAGTGCCATGACTAAGGTGACGTTAACGGCTGTCTCTTTGAGCTCTAAGTGAGTAAGGCCGATCATGTATACGATCGCGGGTTTAGCAAACCAACACACCAAGGCTAATATAGCCGCAAGCCCACAGCTGACCAATACATAACCCCATGCGGTGTTCTCAACACGTTGATAGTTCTTCGCGCCGATCTCGTTGCCTAGAATGATCGAAGCGGCGACCGCAAACCCCATGAACGCCGAGATCAAGATACTTTCTACTGGCGATAACAGCGAAATGATCGCAAGCTCTCCAACACCCATTTGCCCAACTATCACGTTATAAATAAGAATCCCGCCCGCCCATGCTGTGTCATGAACCAACATAGGTATTGCTATCGTGAAGTACTTCTTTCTATGCTTCGGTAATATCGCTTCTCGCCAATTACTTAATGTCGGGAATAGATGCGCGTAGTGTTTCTTCGCCATGATAAGCACCGCTATCGTCTGAAAGAATCGAGACACCGTGGTGCCAATAGCCGCACCAACTACGCCCAGTTCTGGAAATCCAAACAAACCAAAGATCAGCAATGCATTGAGAATCGCATTAACGATGATTGCCCAAATACTGATCTTGGTGGGTAGATTGGCTTCGCCGACCGATCGCAGTGCGCTTTCTAAGGGCACTACGATCGCGGTACCAAAAAGGCTGGCTCCTGTTATCCAAAGGTAATCCGTTGCCAAGCGGACGTAATCAGGGTCTGAGGCCACCACAGACACGACTGATTCAGGAGCCAATGTATAAATCAACACAAAGGGGATGATGGTAAAGACAGACAATGCCCATGACTGTGCTAATGTGCGTCTAATTCCGTTGAAATCTCCCGCACCGAAATATTGCGAAGCTAGCACACTGACAGCGCCGCTAATCCCGGATACCATGATCAAGTTGAAGAAAAATATGCGGTTACCTACACCAACCGCCGCAGTTGCAGAGTCACCCAGTTGGTTAACCATAAAAATATCGACCACGCCGAGTAATGAAAACAACATGGTTTGTAGCGATACAGGCAAACCGATGTGTAAAAGCTTTTGCCAAAAATCTTTGTCTAGATGACGATATGTCGAGCGCATCGCATTTCCCCTGTGGTTAATATGCGAGAAGTTTATCGGTATTTGTTTTGGCTGTATTGTTCAGGTTCATCACAAACTTTTGCCAAACTATCTATTTTCAAAAGCTTCCTATTTGTCAAAACGACCTGTTTTCAAAATCATCTATTTCAAAACTATCGAATGACTAATGTGGCGATTTAATTGCAGACAAACCTAATGAGCGACCAGTGAAATGAGTGAGAAACACGAACGGTACGAGATCTCTGATCAGACACACCAAGAGTTTGTCGATCAAAGCCATGTATTGGCATTCGAAGAATTGGGTATCGTTCAGTGTGGGACGGCGTCGTGCCGAGATTTCTTTTCTGTCCATCGGAAGAATCCACAGAAACACATGCTGCTTTACACGGTTAGGGGCAAAGGGTGGTTAGAAAGTGGGGCGTGTCGCTATATTCTAGAGCCGGGGTCGTGCATTACTGTGCCTGCAGGCGTTGAGAATGGCTTTGGGATTGAAGAAGAAACATGGCAGATAGCGTGGATCTTTCTATCGCCTGATAAGCATTGGGATAATGTCGTCAATGATGAAGTGAGTTATACGCTCTCTCCTGCAGCCGAAGTCGTCTCGTCTTGTATTCATACCTTGCTGAGAAGTATTGCCTTGCCCATTGATTTAGGCGGAGCGATTGCCATTCACAGCGTAGCCCAAATAGAGTTCATGATTAATGCACCAGTCCCGCAGCAACAGTCTCGAAATTTGATTCGCTTGAGACGTGTGTTCGACAGTGTTCAAAAGCAGCTTCATAAAGAGTGGAATGTGCATGAGCTAGCAAACCTATTTCCTTGTTCAGAGCCGCACTTCCATCGTTTGTGCCAACGTTATTACTCTCATAGCCCGATGACTCATATTATGCGTATGAGAATGGAATACGCTGCAAGGCTGCTCAGGTCGAGTGATTGGTCGATTCAACACATTGGCGAGATAGTTGGATATCCCAATGCCGCTAACTTTAGCACTCGGTTTAAGGCTTGGTCAGGAATGACACCAAGACAATTCAAACAGAGTGCCCAGTAGTAATCTTAATAGAGCACGTGCAAACATAAGAATATAGGAACATAAGACGCATAGAAATAAAGCAATTTGAATTGTGCAATGGGTCATTAGGTGTTTGAAATTTGCACTATTTATCCGTTTGAAACGACCAATCTCTGATTACTTATGGTAACTAAGCGCTTCTATTAAAAAATGTTTCTGATTTTAGTACGAAAATGTTAACGTGAAATCCATTACTTGAATTTCAAAGGGTTGTGACTTTCATGTTTTCACATCTACCAAAACCAACTTTAGATCCAATTCTATCTCTTTCTGTTGCTTACCGCGGCGATACTCGTACTGATAAAGTCGATTTAGGCATTGGCGTTTACAAAAACGACCAAGGCGAAACTCCGATCATGAAAGCCGTTTCTAAGGCTCAAGATATCGTTGTTGAGACTCAGAAAACCAAAGCTTACGTTGGCCTAGCAGGCTGTGAAGAGTTTAACCAGAGCATGGTTGATCTGCTGCTTAAAGGGACTTCTGCAATGGATCGCGTAGCTGCGATTCAAACACCGGGTGCAAGTGGTGCACTTCGCATGTTGGGTGACTTAATGAAAGTTTCTCAACCAGACACCACGGTTTGGATTTCAAACCCAAGCTACGTTAACCACAAACCGGTGATGGAAGCGGCAGGCTTAAAAGTTCGATATTACAATTACTTCAGTCCTGAAACGAAGCAAGTTGATACTGCAAGAATGTTGGATGATCTTTCAAAAGCGGGTCCATCAGACGTGGTACTACTGCACGGTTGCTGTCATAACCCAACGGGTGCGGATATCAACTTTGAGGCGTGGCAGGAAATTACCAAACTATCGCAGAAAAATGGCTTCTTGCCGTTCGTTGATATTGCTTACCAAGGCTTTGGTGATGGCTTAGAAGAAGACGCAAAAGGTCTTCAACACATGGCTAACAACGTCGAAGAGATGTTGATTACGACATCTTGCTCGAAGAACTTCGGTTTATACCGTGAAAGAACGGGTGCCGCTATCGTGATTGGCAAAAACAGCGAACACGTTGGCAATGCTAAAGGTAAGCTTCTAACGCTTGCTCGTTCAACTTACACAATGCCGCCAGATCATGGTGCAGCTTTGGTTAAAACAATTCTTCAGAATCAAGAGCTAACCTCGATTTGGAAGCAAGAATTGAGTGAAATGCAGCAACGTTTGTTAAATCTGCGCCAAAGTTTATGTGATGAATTGCGAAATACTTATAACACGTCACAATTTGACTTCATTGAAAGCCATAAAGGCATGTTTAGTGTACTAGGCTTTAAAGAAGCTCAAATGAATCAATTACGTGAAGAATATGGAGTCTATGGTGTTGGTGATGGACGCATCAATATCGCAGGCCTTTCCGAATCTCATATTCCTTATGTAGCAAAAGCGATAGCAAACGTTTCAAAATAGAAGGTGACTGAATGTATAATTGGAAAGCGATTGTAGTTTTAATGCTAAGTGGTGGCCTGTTTGCTTGTTCGGCTACAACTCAAGCTCCTGTTGAGCCAGAGCAAAAGCCTCAAATCGAACAACCTGTTGTGGATGACTCTTCAAAAACTGACGCAACAGAAGGCGAGAAAGTAACGGAACCTACTGAGAAGCCTGAAGAAGTAAAACCAACTGAGCCGGAAGTAAAACCTGCACCTGTTGAAAAACCAGTAGAGAAGGTTAGAAAAACAAGTGACGGCAAACTGATTCTTGGTGAAGAAGAGTGGGTGTTTGTTCCTGGTTTAAAAGAAGCGTTTAAAGCACGTGTCGATACCGGTGCAACAACCTCTTCAATCAGTGCAGTTGATATTGTTGATTTTGAACGTGACGGCAAAGACTGGGTTAAGTTCAAGATTGAACACGACGGAATTACAACTGAAGAGATCAGCTTACCAGTAGAACGCTGGGTTAAGATCAAGCAATCAAGCGCAGAAGGCACACAACGACGCGCTGTGGTTGTAGCTTCGATTCAAATTGGCGATCTAAAAGACAAAACTGAATTTACGCTAGCCGACCGAACGCATCTTTCTTTCCCACTTCTGTTGGGTAGAAGCTTCTTTAGAGATGTTGCGGTTGTCGACGTGAGCAAAAAATACGTTCAGAAGAAAATTACTAAATAACAAGTTCTGCTCGTCATCAAAGCTTTTCGTTTGAAGAGCTATAGTTTCAAAGGTGACGAGCTTAAAAGACTTTTAGTGTTGATAAATGAAATCCCTACCAGTTCTGCTGGTGGGGATTTTTTTATTTACACCCCATAACGTATGAAAAGCATCTAAATGGTCTATGTTTACTATTCGTTTACTGTTTAGCCTCGACAACGTGATCGAGATCTCTATATAATCCGCGCTTCGATTTTTGTTTAATCCATACTTTCGTACTTCTTATTTAGGTTCTTGAAATAGCCTAATAATTATCTGTCAGTACACGCTTAGGAATTAGTTCTTTGATATCTACCGCGAACATCACAATGCAATTTGGCGCAGAGCCGCTGTTTGAAAACATCTCTGCTAAATTTGGTAACGGCAACCGTTATGGTTTGATCGGCGCTAATGGTTGCGGCAAATCAACGTTCATGAAAATCCTAAGTGGCGCATTAACGCCAAGCTCGGGCAACGTTTCTATCACTCCAGGAGAAAAACTGGGTGTGCTAAGCCAAGATCAGTTCGCTTTCGAACAGTACAGCGTTATCGACGTTGTGATCATGGGCGACAGAAAACTTTGGGAAGTAAAACAAGAACGTGACCGCATTTACTCTTTGCCAGAAATGAGCGAAGACGACGGCATGAAAGTCGCAGAACTTGAAAGTGAATTCGCGGAAATGGATGGCTACACAGCAGAAAGCCGTGCTGGCGACATCCTAATTCAAGCGGGTATTGAAGAAGAGTTCCATTTCGGCTTGATGCAGCAAGTAGCTCCAGGTTGGAAACTGCGTGTGCTATTGGCACAAGCTCTGTTTGCAAACCCAGATATCCTGCTTCTTGATGAACCAACCAACAACTTGGACATTCACACGATCAACTGGCTTGCTGAAGAGCTAAACCAGCGTAAATGTACAATGATCATCATTTCGCACGATAGACACTTCCTGAACTCTGTGTGTACACACATGGCAGACATCGACTACGGTGAGCTACGTGTCTACCCTGGTAACTACGAGTACTTCCTAGAAGCATCTGGCTTGATTCGTGAACAGCTTTTAGCAAGCAACGCTAAGAAAGCGGCTGAAATCAGCGAGCTTCAAGATTTCGTAAACCGTTTTGGTGCTAACGCATCTAAAGCAAAACAAGCAAGCTCTCGTGCCAAGAAAATGGATAAGATCACGCTTGATGAAGTGAAATCATCGAGCCGTATGAGCCCATCTATTGATTTTGGCGAAGGTAAGAAACTACACCGTCAAGCGCTTGAACTTCAAGACCTTGGTCACGGCTTCGATGGCGAAACATTGTTTGCCGGTGGTAACTTGCTGCTTGAAGCGGGTACTCGTCTTGCGGTTATCGGTGAGAACGGTGTAGGTAAAACCACGCTGCTACGTTGCCTAGTTCAAGAGCTAGAGCAAAACGAAGGTATCGTAAAATGGTCTGAAAACGCATCTGTAGGCTACTGCCCACAAGATAGTACGTCTGACTTTGATAACGACCTGAGCATCTTCGATTGGATCTCACAATGGCGCACAGTGAAGCACGATGACCTTATGGTACGTGGCATTCTAGGTCGCCTATTGTTTACTGCTGACGATGCGAACAAAAAAGCGCGTAACTGTTCTGGTGGTGAGAAGAACCGTCTGTTATTCGGCAAGCTAATGATGCAAGACATCAACGTGCTTGTAATGGACGAACCAACCAACCACATGGACATGGAAGCAATCCAAGCCCTGAACGACGCGTTGAAGGTTTACACTGGCACGCTTATCTTCGTAAGCCATGACCGAGAGTTCGTTTCTTCATTAGCAACACACATCATCGATGTAAAAGATCAACAGCTAGTGAGCTTCCAAGGTACTTATGAAGAGTACTTAGATCACCAGAAAAAGATGCTGATGGTTAGCTTATAAAGCAAGTCGCTGGCTCAGGTCGTGAACGACTAAAAGCCAGCGAAACTAACAAACAAAAAAGCCCCGAACATTAATATGTTCGGGGCTTTTCTATGTAATACGTTTAGCTATTTATTACTCAGTAATTGAAATCTAGATTAGAATCCGAATCGAGCCGACATTAAGATTTGGTGGCCATATGTGCCGTTATTGCGCATATCAAGACCAACAGACAGTTGATCAGTTGAATGGAAACGAGCACCGATACCCAAAATTGAACGAGTGTCATCGTTGTCGATCAGTTGACCAAGGCGTGCGTTAACTTCAACGTTTGCCATTAACCAAGCTCTCAAGCCAAGGTTAATTTCTGTTTTGATGTGGTTATCGTCATTCCGTTCAATGTTGTGCAGTAACATTTGGCCAGTAACGTCAGCAAATTGACTGATTGGGCCGTTGAATCCCATACCTACCGCTGCATCCCAATCACTTTCAAATTCTGAATCGATACGAGCAACAAAATGAGAGTTCTGAGTGAACATTGTTGTGACTTCACCACCGAAAGTACTTGGGCTAGTACCCATGCGCAGCTCGAATGTGTTGTAGTTAAAGTTGTTTGCAGACGCAGAGAATGAACACAGTGCAGCGAGTCCTAAAAGGACAGTCTTATTCGTGCAACCTAGCATGGTGACTCCATATAAATTGTATTTTGCGGCAGTATAATACAAAAAAGCCTGCAATATACAGGCCAATTATTTGAAGTCGGTATTTTTATATTAATCGCTTATAGAACCTGGATGTGGTCCACTTCGATTTCAGGTGTCTTACCACCTTCATATTCACCGAAGATACGAACTTTTGTATCAGCGGTCAGTGGTTGTGCTAGGCGGATATCATCATCAAGTTCGATTTGAATTTCACTCTGGCCATCAGAGAAGACAAACGTGTCATTCTTAAGTTGACGAACGATCTTGCCATCCACAATTGCTTCTTGCTCTGCGAACATGCTTGTGTCGGCAAGTAGTGTCGCAACAGAAACGGTTTCAATTGGGCCAGTATAAGCAATAGCGCTTTCGTGCTTGTTGCTGTTGTGGTCACTAGCCATTGCGAAAGTAGGAGCAAGGATAATAGTAGATGCGATAGCTAATACAGTTTTTTTCATGGTGAATCCCTTAATGTTGTTTTTAGTAGAAACGTTTTTCTGAATTTGAAACGTTTCTTTTCGTTAGTACGTTTTTTGTTGAAGCGCCTGTTATCGTTCACAAGCTTCGTTTCGATGGAGCTATTAAACAACACTGGGGTTGAATCCAGAGTGAGTAACACATTCATTTTCCATTCATTTTATTGAGCATCTACTCGGCAATGACGTTAAGATGGTCGCAGAGAAATATTGCCCACAGCTATAAATTGAAAATTAAGAAATTAAGAAATTAAGGATTTAAGTACAAATGCGAGCACCATTAAGTGCCCTTATGGTTCAAGGGACAACGTCAGATGCCGGAAAAAGTGTTTTGGTGGCAGGTTTATGCCGTGTTTTGGCAAGGAAAGGAATCAAAGTGGCACCTTTTAAGCCACAGAACATGGCGTTAAACAGTGCTGTGACAAAAGATGGTGGCGAAATTGGTCGCGCTCAAGCGGTTCAGGCGCAAGCTTGTAATATAGAGCCAACCGTTCACATGAACCCTGTATTGTTAAAGCCTAATTCAGATACCGGCGCGCAAGTGATTCTGCAAGGCCGAGCGCTGAGTAACATGGAAGCGACGGGCTATCATGATTACAAGAAAGTCGCGATGGATACGGTTATCGATTCGTTTGACCGACTTTCTGAAGAATATGAAAGCGTGATGATTGAAGGTGCGGGGAGCCCAGCCGAAATCAATCTTCGTGAAAATGATATCGCTAACATGGGATTTGCTGAGAAAGCGGACATCCCTGTGATCATCGTTGCTGATATAGACCGTGGTGGTGTTTTTGCGCATCTCTACGGGACATTAGCTTTGTTGTCTGAATCTGAACAAGCTCGCGTAAAAGGCTTTGTGATAAACCGTTTTAGAGGCGATATCGCACTGCTTCAATCTGGCCTAGATTGGCTAGAGGAAAAAACCGGTAAGCCAGTCATTGGTGTGTTGCCATATCTGCATGGTTTTAACTTAGAAGCGGAAGATGCCATTACCTCTGCTCAAGAGTCTGACGGAGAAGCTAAGCTTAAGGTGGTGGTGCCCGTGCTAACCCGAATCAGCAACCATACAGACTTTGACGCGTTAAGATTGAATCCTTCAATTGATTTACGTTATGTCGGTAAAGGTGAACGTGTAAACAACGCTGATTTAATTATCTTGCCGGGTACAAAATCGGTAAGGGCAGATTTGGACTACCTAAAGCAACAAGGTTGGGATAAAGATATTCAACGCCATCTGCGCTTAGGCGGCAAAGTGATGGGTATCTGTGGCGGCTACCAAATGTTAGGTAACATCATCCACGATCCTGATGGTGTTGAAGGCGCGCCCGGCAGCAGCGAAGGGTTAGGGTATCTGGATACTGAAACAACCCTTACACAGCAGAAAACCTTAACCAACGTACGCGGCACCATGACGCTGGATGGCAAAACAGCACAAGTAAAAGGGTATGAAATCCACGTAGGTAGGACTGATGTCAAAGAAACAGCCTTACCGGTTCAGTTAGAATCTGGCAGCCTAGATGGCGCTGTGAATCAAGATAACTCGATTTTTGGTACTTACTTGCATGGCGTATTCGACAACAGTGATGCGTTGTCGCTTATTTGCGAATGGGCAGGAGCCAACGATGTGATCGCGATTGACCACGAACAGCTTAAAGAGCTGGGTATTAATCGAATCGCTGATGCCATCGAAGAGTACTTAAATCTTGATCTGCTTTGGCCAGAGTTAACAGCTTAAGCCGCCATTTAGAGTTAGCTAAAGAACTTAAACAAATAATAGATAAGTGATAACAATGAAAAAGCGAGTCTTCTTTTTAACCATGGCTTTAACTTCGGCATTGAGTTCTAGCCACCTTTTGGCTGCCGAAAAGCTACGAGTTTACGCTGCATCGTCGATGACCAATGCGGTTAATCTGTTGGTTGAAGAGTTTGAGAAAGGCCATTCTGTCGATGTGATTCCTGTGTATGCGAGTACGTCGTCTTTGGTGCGACAAATTGAAAGAGGAGCACCAGCAGACATTTTTATCTCGGCAAATGAGAAATGGATGACACATTTAGTCGACCGTAAATTAGTTTCTAGTGACAATGTCACAAACCTATGTGAAAACGAACTGGTGCTGATTTCCCCTAAAGAGACATCGGTAACGTTAGACCTATCAAAAGGTGAACAATGGGCTGAACTGCTTACTAATGAGAGACTTGCAGTGGGTAACACCATATCGGTTCCTGCTGGTATCTATGCGAAAGAAGCGTTAGAAACGTTAGGTGTATGGGACGATGTGAAGACTCGATTAGCACCAAGTAACAATGTTCGTATGGCTTTAGCCTTAGTCGAGCGCAGTGAAGCTAAGCTTGGCATTGTCTACAAAACGGATGCGTTGCTTTCTAAAGAAGTAAACCTAGTGTCGACCTTCCCATCAGATCTGCACACGCCAATACGTTACCCTGTAGCGAAGTTGAGCGATAAAATCGTTGCAGAAGAGTTCTATACTTTCCTAAAGAGCGAAAAAGCGAAAGACACCTTGAACAGTTTTGGATTTGAAGTGCGTTAAATGATGTATTTATCGGAATACGAATACCAAGCCTTAATGCTGAGCTTAAAAGTCGCTGGGTTTGCCATCTTGTGGCTTATCCCAATCGGCATTGGTTTAGCATGGTTACTTGCTAAGAAACAATTTGTAGGCAAAAGCATTGTAGAGAGCATTGTCCATTTACCTTTGGTACTTCCACCTGTGGTTATTGGCTATTTACTGCTAGTGATGATGGGCAGGCAAGGTATCATAGGTTCGTGGCTCAATGACGTGTTTGGTATTGTATTCAGCTTTAGCTGGAAGGGCGCGGCACTCGCTTGTGTGGTTGTGGCGTTGCCGCTGATGGTTCGCTCTATTAGATTGAGCCTAGAAACCGTAGACAGTAAGCTTGAAGAGGCGGCTGCTACATTAGGCGCTTCACCTCTTCGTGTGTTTTTCACGATCACTTTACCCTTGATGATCCCAGGGGTCATTACCGGCACCATGCTTTCATTCGCAAGAAGCCTAGGGGAGTTTGGCGCGACCATCAGCTTCGTTTCAAATATTCCCGGTGAAACTCAAACCATTCCTTTGGCTATGTATACCTTTATTGAAACCCCTGGCGCTGAAATGGAAGCCGCGCGTTTGTGTGTCATTTCTATTGTGATAGCGCTGGGTTCATTGATGCTATCTGAGTGGCTCAACAAAAAGTCAGCACAACGCTTGGGAGGCAATGCATGAGTGCTTTGATCCTCCAATATCAACAACAACTTGGTGAAACGTTCTTTGATATCGACTTGGAATTACCAAGTAGCGGCATTACGGCAATTTTTGGTCGTTCTGGCGCGGGTAAAACCTCACTTATCAATGCAATCAGTGGCCTTAAACAGCCCGATAAAGGTCTGATCAGCGTATCTGGAACCACACTGTTCGATAGTGAAAATGGCATTAATTTGCCGACTCACAAACGCAACGTCGGTTATGTGTTCCAAGAGTCGCGATTGTTTCCACATATGAAGGTGGCAGCGAACCTTAAATACGGTATGAAAAGCGTCGATCAAGCGCACTTTGAGCAAATAGTCTCGCTGTTGTCTTTGGGTTCATTGCTTGACCGATACCCAGCTCGTTTGTCTGGCGGTGAGAAGCAACGTGTGGCGATTGGCCGCGCTTTGTTATCAAAGCCGAGCATTTTGTTGATGGATGAGCCTTTAGCGTCTCTCGACTTGCCTCGTAAGCGCGAAGTGATGCCATTTCTGGAAAACTTATCCGAAACCGTCCAAATACCGATCATCTATGTCACTCATAGCCTCAATGAAATTTTACGCTTGGCAAATCACCTTGTGATTATTGACCAAGGCAAAGTGATTTCGTCGGGTGTGACGGAAGAGGTTTGGGCATCGAGAGCCATGCAACCTTGGCAATCTTTCTCAGAGCAAAGCTCGTTGTTTGAAGCGACATTAGCGGAACACAATGACGATTATGCGCTGTCTCGCCTGATGCTAGGAAAGTCGACGTCGTTATGGGTTCAGAAAGTATCGAGTGAGCTTGGTACGACAGTGAGGCTGCAAGTTAGGGCAAATGATGTCTCTATCACGCTAGAACGGCCGAAAGGGACTTCTATGCGTAACATCCTTCCTGTCACCATTAAAAGCGTAGAGACGCACCAACAAGGCACAAATAAGCAGAGTGTCGAGGTCGAGTTAGAGTTAGAGTCTGGGTGCTACCTATGGGCAACCATTACATTGTGGGCGCTGGATGAGTTAAATCTAGAAATCGGGCAGCGTGTTTACGCTCAAATTAAAGGTGTGAGTGTCGCTCAAAGAGATATCGTGGTAACGCATTAAACCTGACAAGGTCAGTTTTTCGATATTGCCGCGATACTGCCTGTTATAGGTTCTGAAAATTCGGTCTTGATTCCATGAATGGATACATGCGTCATTTTTATACGGTATAACTGCCAGTTTTGCGCCACACTATATGAGTGTTGAGGCATATGATTTGTCGAATCATATGAACATTAGCAACAAGAACATACAGACGTAACGATCGACGAACAGAAAATAGCGGATATAAAAAAGCCGCGTGTTTAAAGAAACATGCGGCTTAATTCTAAGTAGTACTGATAGCGCTTAGCCTAGTTTAGGCGACTAGCGACTTACTTAGTAAAAACTTCTTTGAAATCACGCTTCAAGATTGCATCACGACGAGCTTTCTTGATTTGTTTAACCATGTCTTTTACACAGTTGTGTAGAACTTGGTCTAGCAGTTGAGCACGGTACTCTTCTTTTTCTTCGTCAGACATGTCTTCTGGAAGTTTAAGAGTAGGGAACTCTTCCATCACGTTAACACCAGCGAAAGCTTGGCTAACTGAGATTAGAGCGTGGAACTGCTCGAAGTTGTCTAAAACATTTTGTGCGCTTGCTGGAAGACTATCCCAAGCTTCGCGTACTGCTTCTTCAGACACTTCGTGAATAGAAGTAACCATAAAGTGCATCTCTTTTGGTACGCCATCAAATTCGATAACTTGACGAAGTTCTGGTGAGATGGTGGTTAAATCGATTTCTTGTTGTTCGTTGTTTGTAGCGTCTGACATAGTATTTCTCTTTAAAAAGAAACAATGCTAAAAAGATCTGTAAAAAAGTCAATATAATATAGAGATTAGGGCATGATTTAAGCCCAAATTTGAGCTACTTTGAATATTCAACACTAGATAAAGGTGATGTGATGATAGAAAAGGGATCTTCAATGCGCATATTGCTGGTTGATGACGTTCAACTAGACAGGATGCAACTTGCTATCCGACTCAAGCAACTGGGTCATATTGTAGAAGCTGTCGGTAGCGGAAAAGAAGCCCTGAGTGTTTATTCTGATTTTGATCCTGAACTCGTGTTACTTGATATCAGCATGCCTGATATGGATGGTTTTGAAGTGGCGAATGAGGTTCGAAGCCGATTCCCAGAATGGGTTCCCATCATCTTTCTTAGTGGTCACGAAGAACCTGAGATGATCGCAAAAGCGATTGACGCTGGTGGCGATGATTACCTGATCAAGCCAGTAAACAAGGTTGTTTTGAATTCTAAGCTGATTGCGATGCAACGTATCGCGCACATGAGACGAGAGCTAAAACAAAGCACAGCCAAACTCGAAGAACTGAACATCCTTCTGCAGCAACAAGCCAACGAAGATGGCCTGACCAAATTGTATAACCGTCGATATATGGATACTAAGCTTGAAGAGAGCATAGCGTGGCACGGAAGACGTAATATATCCATGACAGTCATACTTCTAGATGTAGACTTCTTTAAGCCTTACAACGATAATTATGGTCATATTCAAGGGGATAAGTGCTTACAAGGGCTTGCTAATACCTTGAAACAGCTGTTTGTTCGTGCGGGAGAATTTGTAGGTCGTTATGGCGGTGAAGAGTTTGTTCTGATTCTTAGCGATACAGACAGTGAAGGCGCTAAGGTACACGCGACTCGAGTTAAAGAGGCATTGCATGAGATGAACTACGCTCATGAACACTCAACGGTATCGGATAGAGTGACAGCGTCACAAGGTGTGTTGTCATTTGTGCCAGAAGGTGGCGAATCTATTGCGTCTATTTACGAAAAGGTCGATCAAGCGCTTTATCAAGCGAAGCAAAGTGGTAGAAATACCTTTGTACAACGTAACATTTTGGAGCTTGCGCGTTAGTTGGCGAGCTCTTTTAGATATTTGAATTTATACTTCTAATAGCGTTTGAGCTAGGAAGTGCTTTAAGTGATAAAAGAAATGCCACATTCGAAGTCATTTTCTATGACTAACACATCTTGGACGCTTGCGGTTCCTCTATTTTTTACCGCTTTGGCGACCACTGTTAATGCCAATACGCTATCTGATCTTTTTCGAAAGGATCTAGAGCAGAGCTTTGCCACCAGTGTATTGCTCAACGACACCGATGTTTTCACTTTTGGTATCAATAACTTTGACCCCAATAAAGTGTTTAGTTTGGACAATGAAGACATCGGTTCGAATGATTCGGTAAGTCGTCGCCAAAACATCACCTCCCTGAGTTTGCCTTACACATTTGAATTACCAAGTTACATCGAAGACAACCATCAAGAGGTGACGCTACGCTTGTCTGCATTGCGAATCGAGAACGATGTCGAGTACGCGGCAGCAAACAGAAACGATTTTCAAAAAGAGTCGGTAGTGTCTGGCTACGTCGAATTCGCGAATGTGTCCCAGCTAGACGAATATTGGAGCTTCAGCTCTGCAATCGGTAACCACATCTCTTACTACCGCAATGATTATGAATATCGCGCTTCGTTGCTAAAGCCTATTCAAGACCAACTGGATGGCGTATATCTCAATACTGATGCTTGGGCTTACATCATCGAGCCTAAAATCAAGCTGATGTACGAAGATAAGAATGACTGGGGAAAGTATAAATTGAGCACCAGTTGGCATTACTTTAATGGCATCGGCTGGGGCGAGGCGAATAATGGCAATGTCGGTCATCCTGAAGGGTGGTATATCGCCAATGAAGCCAAGGTTTTCTATGATCTCGTGCGTTGGGATAAGAACATCACTTCGATGTACTCGAGTATAAGACGAATTGATATTGGTGGTGACACCGTGGCATCTATGGGCACCACATCTTACTACGAGGGCAGTGTTGGTTGGTTGCTTAACCCAAACCTGTTTAATGAGTGGGTCGATAACGTGGGAATAGGTTTTACGATTAACTACGGAAGTAGCTTAAAAGGTGGCAGCTTGGTTATATTCTTCAACCAAGATTAAGCTCTTTTTTCCAGTTAAGCCCATACGGCCTCAAATCAATGAGGCTCGTTGAACTTGGAAGTGATAGTTATTGAAGCAGATCGCTATTAATGGCTTAAGCTATCTAGATCTCTAGCACTCAATATCTTTCGCTATCAACTATTGTTAACGGTCAATACACAGTTTGTTTCGACCGGTTTCTTTCGCTTTATACAGCGCTTGGTCAGCAAGCTTCAACACCTCTTCAGGATGTCTGGTGGTTGTACTATCAGACAATCCAATACTCACCGTCACATTCACCACTTCCGATGGTTTGCCTTTCTTGCCACGCTTTTTCATACCCACTTCATGATCGTCGGGGCGTTCATGACTATTACGAATCGTCATGTCGTAGTTTTGAACCTCGGAAATCAGAGCTTGAAGGTGCTCTTTAACTTGTTCCGAATGTTTTCCTTTGAAGATAATCGTGAACTCTTCTCCACCATAGCGATAAGCTTTAGCGCCGCCTGTGGTTTCTCTCAGAATGCGTGCCACCAGTTTTAACACATCGTCGCCAATGTCATGTCCGTAGGTGTCGTTGAATTGCTTAAAGTGATCGATATCGACCATCGCCATCGAATACTTACGCCCCAAGTGCTTCATATCGACTTCTAAGGCGTGTCGACCTGGAATGTTAGTCAGTTGGTCATTAAAGGCCATATCATGACTAGCGGACATGACATAGACGATGATCAACGTGCCTGACAGCGAGAACATGGTGCTCGAGATGTACTGAATATCGAAGAAGATGAACGTACAAGAAGAAAGCAGGATAGCGCTATAAACCACAACATCGATAGAGCGGTTATACACCAACACGAGAATGGCAGTAAGGCCAAGCAAGCAAAGGCTATACAGCACTAAAACAAAAGGCAGTTTGGAGAAGTCTCTGACAATAAATAGAAGACCATCACTCCATGATTCAAAACCGCCGGCATGGAAGTGAGAGACGATCAATTGTGCCCACACCATAAACAGAACAAGAACGATGGCGTAGAGCAGCATCGACTTTGAGTTTACGCCGTTATCAGGGAAGGCATAAACAAGTAAGCAAGTGACAGGTACTAATGCCGCAAGTAACGAGAGCTCTAATAGCGTTGTGCCAGTATTGAGAGGCGTTTGTAAGCGAACTTGGATGATCAGATAAGCGACAAGCATGGTCACCGATACCATCGCCATTCGACCTTGTCTGAACGTATGGCATAGCAGAACCGCAACGCTCAATAAAATGTAAGGGAGGTTGCTAGCAAACCCTAAATTTGAGTCCGTCACGAGAATGACGTTGTCCATACCAACGAGCAAAATTGTTAACAGGACTAAAGGGAAGCAAAATCGAAACATGCTCGACGTTACAAAAGATGATGCCATTTATGTGGTGAGCCTAACTATATTGATGATCTTATTATTTAATACTATGCGTAGGATACGGTTAAACAAGCGATTGCCAAGCTTTTTACCTAAATTAGAGCAAAAACATAGTCATAGGTCGCTATTGGTGCAATCATTTTTATATGTATTTTGAGTTGCTATTAACCTTAGAACGAACTACACAGTATATATGAGAAATTAATTAGTCGTTATAGATACTTAACAAAATCTGCTCTGCTGCTCTTACGTTGGCGCTGTCACTTAAAGGGCTTGATGATCAGTTATCATTGAGTGACCTTTTCATTAAGCGACGAAGATCTGTAATGAAGTCAGAGTAAGATTAAATAATACCTAAGTTTCAACTATGGACAGTAAAACCTATAACTGAGTTATAGAAAGCTATTAGGAATTGCATGGTTTCAAGTGACTTTAGAAACGACTGCGACTAGAAAAACCGCTACAAATGGAGGTGTGGTATGCAAATTAGTGTTGATGTACATAACTATATGGAAACTCTGGTCGGTCATGTATTGGCTACCGAGGAATATGTGTCTAGTTATACCAACGAACAGTTGGCCGATCTCGCGTGCTTGGCTTTGGGTCAGCTAAAACCTATCTATATTCGTTTTGATATCGATTTTCTGTCAGCATTGCCAGAAGACAAATTGGTGCTCTATAAACGCAATAGTGAGATCGCGGTCAAAAATGCAGAAAGTATGATTATTGACGATCGAAGACGTGAACGTGATGACAATGTGCCTGTTATATTTAGTCAACACAATTTTGACGATGACGTAGAATTGCAATGGTATGAAAAGCCGTTGTTGAACCGTAAACAGTCATGATAGTTTAGGGTGAATACGGTCATTTAAGGAGTAAAAAAACGTGGGATTCTTTTCTAGATTATTTGGTGGCAAAGAAAAAACCGAACAAAAAGTAGAGATTGAGCCAGTCGAATATAAGGGTTTCAATATCTATCAAGATGCCATTGCAGAATCTGGTCAATACCGTGTTGCTGGGCGAATCGAGAAAGAATTCGATGGTGAAATCAAAACTCACCGTTTTATTCGTTCAGATGTTGTTTCAAACAAACAAGATGCCGATGAATTGATGCTCAAAAAATCGCAGATGTTCATCGACCAAATGGGCGACAATATATTTAGCTAACCAATTAGGGTTAGAATTGATGTTGGTCATAATTTAGAGAGCTTTCAGTGTATATGCTGAAAGCTCTTTTTAGTTTTATGGATAAAGAACAGCTAGTGAGTTGTTATTAAAAGGATTATTTGCAAGTGGTTTGACCTCTTGGTTCGAGACGGTCGTCATTTATCCGAATGAAGCGCTCAAATTCCGTCCAAATCGTTATAAGTAATAACTTTTTCTGTTCTTTGAACAAAACGCTTGAAGTATTAGTTGTCGTTAGATACAAACGAATAAGTCATTCGTGCCAATAGTCAAGGAATAGCTATGCAAATTGGTGTACCAAGAGAAACGCTCGCAGGTGAAACGCGAGTTGCTGCTTCGCCGAAATCGGTAGAACAGCTTCTAAAATTAGGATTTGAAGTTTGTGTTGAATCACAAGCAGGTGCGTTAGCAAGTTTTGAAGATGCAGCTTATGAACAAGCTGGAGCAAAAGTTGTCACCGCAGATGAAGCTTGGAAATCCGATATTATCTTTAAAGTTAACGCTCCGATCGTTGACGAGTCTAAAAATGAAATCGATCTTCTTAAAGATGGCGCAACATTGGTCAGCTTTATTTGGCCTGCCCAAAATCCAGAATTAATGGAACAATTGTCCAGTCGTAACATCAACGTGATGGCGATGGATTCTGTACCACGAATTTCAAGAGCTCAGGCGTTAGATGCATTGAGTTCTATGGCAAACATCGCGGGTTATCGTGCTGTTGTTGAAGCGGCGCATGAGTTTGGTCGATTCTTCACGGGTCAGATTACGGCTGCGGGTAAAGTTCCGCCAGCAAAAGTACTGGTTGCAGGTGCTGGTGTTGCTGGCCTAGCGGCAATCGGCGCTGCGGGTAGCTTAGGTGCAATCGTTCGTTCATTCGATGTTCGTCCTGAAGTTAAAGAACAAGTTGAGTCGATGGGTGCTGAATTCTTGGAAGTGGATTTCAAGGAAGATACCAGTGCTGGTGACGGCTACGCAAAAGAGATGTCTGAAGCATTCAATAAGAAAGCGGAAGAGCTTTATGCAGCTCAAGCAAAAGACGTTGATATCATCATTACAACGGCGCTGATTCCAGGTCGCCCGGCTCCGAAGCTGATTACCAAAGAGATGGTAGACAGCATGAGTGCAGGTAGTGTGATTGTAGACCTTGCGGCGGCCAATGGCGGTAACTGTGAATACACGGTTGCGGATCAAGTCATTACAACGGCTAATGGTGTGAAGGTGGTTGGTTACACTGATATGGTTGGTCGACTGCCGACTCAATCATCTCAACTGTATGCAACGAACCTAGTTAACCTTCTGAAACTGCTTTGCAAAGAGAAAGATGGCAACATCAAAATCGACTTTGAAGATGTTGTTCTGCGTGGTGTTACTGTGGTTAAAGAGGGCGAGGTCACTTGGCCAGCTCCACCAATTCAAGTTTCAGCTCAACCACAACAAACTAAGCCAAAAGCGGCCAAACCAGAGCCTAAAGTTGAAGAACCTGTTTCTCCAATTAAGAAAGTGGCGGGTATGGCGGTAGCTGTTGGTGCATTCGCTTGGGTAGCTTCGGTTGCTCCAGCTGCGTTCTTATCTCACTTTACCGTTTTTGTTCTCGCTTGTGTGGTGGGTTATTACGTAGTTTGGAATGTAAGCCATTCTCTGCATACGCCTTTGATGTCCGTGACTAACGCGATTTCAGGCATCATTGTAGTAGGTGCACTGTTACAGATCGGGCAAGGAAGTGGCGTCGTCACGTTCTTATCATTTATTGCCGTATTAATTGCAAGTATCAATATCTTTGGTGGCTTTACCGTGACCAAACGTATGCTTGAAATGTTCCGTAAAGACTAAGGAGTAACAGATGTCTGAAGGATTAGTACAAGCAGCTTATATTGTTGCTGCTGTATTTTTTATTATGAGCTTGGCTGGGTTATCGAAACAGGAATCTGCGCGTGCAGGTAACTATTACGGTATCACGGGTATGGCAATCGCGTTGATCGCAACGATCTTTGGCCCTCACTCTGCTGGTATTGTGTGGATCATCATTGCTATGGTGATCGGTGGTGGTATTGGTATCCACTACGCAAGAAAAGTAGAAATGACTGAAATGCCAGAGCTGGTTGCAATTCTGCACAGCTTCGTAGGTATGGCTGCAGTACTTGTAGGTTACAACAGCTACATCGATCCACCTGCTGCTGTTTCTATCAACCCTGCAGATATTCATGCAGAGCACGTTATCCATCTAGTGGAAGTGTTCCTTGGCGTGTTTATCGGTGCGGTGACGTTCACGGGTTCTATTGTTGCGTTTGGTAAGCTTCGTGGCGTGATCTCTTCGTCTGCATTGAACATCCCTCATAAGCACAAGTGGAATCTAGCGGCTATCGTAGTTTCTACACTGCTGATGATCATGTTCGTTAAAGCAGACGGCAGCATGTTCGCACTAATGGTGATGACACTTATCGCATTCGCATTCGGTTACCACCTAGTGGCATCGATTGGCGGTGCAGATATGCCAGTAGTTGTCTCTATGCTGAACTCGTACTCTGGTTGGGCAGCAGCAGCGGCAGGTTTCATGCTTGCAAACGATCTGCTTATCGTAACTGGTGCATTGGTTGGTTCGTCGGGTGCGATTCTGTCTTACATTATGTGTAAGGCGATGAACCGCTCTTTCATCAGCGTTATTGCTGGTGGATTCGGCCAAGAAGTGGTTGTGTCTGATGGCGATGAAGAGCAAGGTGAACACCGCGAAACATCAGCTGAAGATGTGGCTGATATGCTGAAAAACTCTAAGTCAGTAATCATCACTCCTGGATACGGCATGGCAGTAGCTCAAGCACAATACCCAGTGCATGAAATCACTGAGAAGCTACGAGCGCAGGGCATTAATGTTCGATTTGGTATCCACCCAGTTGCTGGTAGGTTACCGGGTCACATGAACGTACTGCTTGCTGAAGCGAAAGTGCCTTACGATATCGTTCTAGAAATGGACGAAATCAACGATGACTTCGATGAGACAGATACTGTATTGGTAATTGGTGCGAATGACACCGTAAACCCTGCAGCACTTGAAGATCCAAACAGCCCAATTGCTGGTATGCCAGTACTTGAAGTTTGGAACGCTCAGAATGTTATCGTATTCAAGCGTTCGATGAACACAGGTTACGCCGGTGTGCAAAACCCACTGTTCTTCAAAGAGAACACGCAGATGCTGTTTGGCGATGCTAAAAAGAGTTGTCTAAGTATCTTAGAACATCTATAGAGATCACCTCTAAACAATCTGTAACAACTCGATAAGGAGCTCATTTGAGCTCCTTTTTTTATCTTACGAAAGCGACTCTATGTGTGATCTCAGTTGATACGAAGTTGACGAAGCCTGATGCAAAACTTGTCGCAATTGAGGTTTGGCTTGCCAATCAGCCTACTAGTACATATGTACAATGTGGCCGTAATATATTGGCCTTTATCTCTGTAGCTCGCCATTCTCAATGTTTCTCATGCGGTTAAAAATTTATCTTTGATAGCGAATGGTATATATTTGGTTGATCTATATGAATTTGCGTTGGTTTGTGATCATCAAAAGAACATTTACTCTTCTTATCGCTACGTTGTCTGTGTCTGCAAACGCATTTGCTGACTCTTTACCTGAGCGTATCGATAATTTCACCAAACTCTTTGATCATGAAACGGCAATCGAATCTTACGATATTCGAGTGCTACAGGCTGATTATCCAACAGGTTTGATCATGCCGTCTTCTATGCTGCCACAAACAGCAGAGTACCCGTTAAAAGACATTCAGCGCTTGTACCAGTTATCAAAAACCTGTAGTGGTAAACTGCCGTTAAGCCCTTTGATTACTGAGCCTTTAGTTTTTACTCGTGCAATGTGTAAAGGCACCAAGCTTTCTGACCGTTGGTTTAGCCGTAGTGGTTTGATTCACCCTGGCGGAGGTTCTTATGCGGCACGATACGTTGAGAAGTACCCAGAAAAATTCGACTCTCTGAAGCGCTTTATGCATATTCAAGAGCGACCAAACACCGAACACGATGAACTACTGTCTCGCTTGCAACAAATGGATAGCGAAGCAATCACCGCGCTGTTAGCGGGTGCCAGTATGTTTGTTGAGCTTGATGAGATGTGGGTAAAACGCGGCGACAGATATTACCTGTATAAAAAATCAGTCTGGAACGAAAATGCCACGCTTGCTGGGTTATCGTTTAGCTTGTCTTCAGAAGGTAAAAGCTGTTTTGTCCAGCGTGGTAATGTGTGTTGGGAAATAGAAGATCATTCAGAGCTTCTGCAAGTCGCCATGTTTATCTTGGTTATTGCCAACATCATGCTTGTCTTAGGTTGGGCGATTTACCGCTGGAACAGCAAGAAACAAGAGATGAAGAGTCGCATGCTGGTTCTTCAAATCCTAACGCACGAATTAAGAACGCCGATTGCGAGTTTGTCATTGACGGTGGAAGGGTTCAGGCGTGAGTTCGAACACTTACCAGAATCGGTATATGATGAGTTCCGTAGGCTGTGTGAAGATACACGCCGTTTAAGACAGTTGGCGGAAGCAAGTAAAGATTACCTGCAATCAGATAATCAACCGCTCGCAACAGAGTGGGTGCCAAGTGTTGAAGAGTGGCTCCAATACAAAGTTGAAGAAGACTTTGCGCCGGGGATTGAACTCCGTGTAAACAAAGATATAGCTGCAAAAGTGAACGTATATTGGTTGGGAACGTGCATCGATAACCTAATCAGAAATGCCGTGAAATACGGTGTGGCTCCAGTAATTCTAGAACTGAATACTTCTGACAAGAAGCTGACATTCAAAGTTATAGATAATGGAGACTTGTCTCGCAAAGATTGGGGGCAACTAAGAAAGCCATTCGTAAGTAAGAGTGGACTCGGTTTAGGTCTGACGATAGTGGAATCTATGGTTGGAAAAATGGGCGGTCACATGACGCTTATCGGCCCCCCAACAACATTTATTTTGGAGATACCTTGTGAAACAGACATTGCTTCTCGTTGAAGATGATAAAAATTTAGCTGACGGTTTATTAGTTAGCCTTGAGCAAGCTGGATATGAATGTTTGCATGCAGAACTGATCTCTGAAGTTGAAGGCTACTGGGAACAAGCGGATCTAGTGATTCTAGACCGTCAACTTCCTGATGGCGACTCAGTAGATTCACTTCCAGGTTGGAAGAAAAAGAAAGATATCCCAGTTATTTTGCTGACGGCTCTCGTGACAGTAAAAGACAAAGTAGCGGGCCTAGATTCAGGTGCAAACGACTACTTAACAAAGCCATTCGCAGAGGCTGAGCTATTTGCTCGAATTCGTGCTCAACTTCGCCTGCCAGATTCTGAAGAACAAGATGCATCAAAAGTTATCGCTCAGAATCTTGTTATCGATAAAGCGACACGTGAAGTGTTTTTCAATGAACAGGAAGTAACGTTAACGCGCACTGAATTTGACCTTCTACTGTTCTTGGCAAGTAACCTTGGACGTGTGTTTACACGTGATGAACTGCTTGACCATGTATGGGGTTACAACCATTTCCCAACAACACGTACGGTAGACACGCACGTTCTGCAACTAAGACAGAAACTGCCGGGTCTAGAAATTGAAACGCTGCGTGGCGTTGGTTACAAGATGAAAGCGTAATGAGAATAGCCTTACTTCCACTATTAATGTTTTCTTGCGTAGCGAATACCGCGCAAGCAACGGATTGGTTTAAGAGCAGCGATGCTCTGACTCAAGTTCATAAACATCTGCTAGATAATGATTTACCTCAGATGTTTGACTCATTAGTGGAAGTTTGGCAAATCAACTCGTCTCAATCACGAGAAGATCACCTCAATGAACTGTTCGATCAAGCATTGAACAAAGATTGTGGTAAAACTCTCACCAGAAAAACACTCCCAGATTGGATTAGTTCAGTCGTCGTTAAAAGACACATCATTCAAAGCCCTGGCCGAGATACCTTTCGTGTATCGATTAATGTTGAATCCGAAAACAACATTCAAGACATTACCTTCGAGAAGTGGGTCGATAAGATCGTTTCTTCGGACAGTGAGTTAACCAAAGACAGTGAAGTGGTTAACAACGCATCGGTGAGTCTATACCGCAAGCGTTACAATTTAGCCTCTCAACTTGAATCCGGTTTATACCGTTTAAGCGTTAAAGGTGATGGCGGAAAGTCTTGGAGCACTTGGGTTGTTTTGGGTGAAGTTGCCATGCGTCAACAAGTTCGCTGGGCATCAAAAGACACGTGGCGAATCGATAAAAAAGAACTACTCAATCCTTATTGTCCGCTCCCTAAGCTCGAAATCGGTTTGTACGATTACGTTGATGAACACTATGAACAGGTCTGGGGCAAGAGCTACGAATCTGATTATCCAATGAACCTTACTGGTGAAGAACTTCCTAATGATCGCTATGTTTTAGCGGTTTCAATGGTGCATTCACGCTGGCAAGGCGACATAGCGATAGAACAAGCACAAACTATCAGTAAAACTTATGATATTTCTAGCGAAGAAGAGTTAAAGTAATTTAAAATTGTGCCGTTAACTATATAAGGGATCTAACAAAGATAAACGGCATGAAAAAAACTACAAAACTACTCGCAGCGTCAATTGCATTCGCCAGTCTTCCTCTTTCAGCAGCAAACTACGCCATTGAAGCGCGTGGTGATGCGATGGGTGGTGTTGGTGTTGTTTCAGCAAACTTCCTAACTGCTCCATTCTATAACCCAGCACTTGTTGCCATTTATCGTCGTAATGATGACATGGGAATGATCACGCCAAGTTTTGGCGGTAATTATAATGACCCTAATAACTTAGTTGATGATATCGATAATTTAGTTGACAGCATTGAGTCAGGTACTGTGACTGGTTCTGATCTAGATGCTCTTAATGGTGATAGCCTGAATGTTGATTTAGGTGGTGTTGTAGCATTCGCTCTACCAAATCAGTATATTGCAGCAAACGTATTTGCAAAAGCATACACTGAATCATTTGTAACCCCTGATACATCTAGTGACGCTGCTAATAGTGACTTGGTTAATGCTGAGTTAACTGCTGTTAAAGCTGTTTCTATTGGCATTATGGAAGCTGGTATATCATTAGCAAAATATCAAACGTTCATGGGACAACATTTGTCGTTTGGTATTTCTCCAAAACTCCAAAGAATCTATACGTATAACTACATTGCCTCGGCACAAAACTACAATCTAAGTGATGTTCGAGAAAACGACACCGCGGAAACTACATTTAATATTGATGCAGGTGCGCTTTGGTTTTACGGCCCATTTAGAGTGGGTTTTTCTGCAACGAATATTATAGACCGTGAGATTGAAACTAAATCCGTTAGCCAACAGCTAACAAGCAGCACAGGGGCTACAAGAACAGTAACATCGAGTCATTCTTATAACCTGGGGCCTGTCTACACTGTTGGTGCGGGGATCGTTTCTGATTACTTTACGTTGAGTGTTGATTATGATTTGAATGAAGCAGAGAAGTTTACTTCGTTCGAAGACAACGAACAGATGATTCGTGTTGGTACTGAAGTCGACCTGTTACGTCAGCTTAAGCTAAGGGGAGGGTATTACAAGAACCTGGCTTACTCTGATTCAGAAGGAACAGTGACAGCTGGTGTTGGTATCTCGCCATTGAACTTGTTTCAGCTAGATCTAAGTGCTAACTACACGAATGAAAATGCAATGGGTGCATCCATCAATTTCCTTGCTAGTTACTAACAGTCCTTATATAGTTCTGCTCCTAAATAAAGGAGCAGAGCATGCTAAACGACTTACCAACCCTTTCTCACGAAGAACAACAGAAAGCTGTTGAACGAATTCAAGAAATGATGACCCAAGGCATCAGCACAGCACAAGCTATCAAAATCGTTGCTGAGCAAATCCGTGAAGAAATGAGTAATAAAGAAGAGTAGGGCATCAGCCCTTCTTTTTTAATACGATAGTGCACTATAACTAAATATATTACCCTCTAGTATATTATCTCGTACATACCTACTCTTTAGTTTCTCTAAATCCCGACCTGTCCAAAACTCTTAAATACTTTTTATTCAACAAGTTACGTCAGAGTAATTAACTTCTCAGGCTTTACTTGGCTTTGAGTTGTAATTAAATTACAGCAAGATCTGAAAGTAAAACAATCGCCAC
This sequence comes from Vibrio sp. 10N.261.54.A5, assembly GCF_041471145.1. Taxonomy (NCBI): domain Bacteria; kingdom Pseudomonadati; phylum Pseudomonadota; class Gammaproteobacteria; order Vibrionales; family Vibrionaceae; genus Vibrio; species Vibrio sp. 10N.261.54.A5. Next base: position 70,504 of record NZ_JBFRNU010000047.1, read on the forward strand.
TTTAGGTGTCAGTATTTGTGTCACCATGTCTAAATGGCTAAATATATGGTGTTTTTACGGCTAGTGACGTTGTGACTTGTATTTTGAACGGATGAGAATCCATGAATGATCAGAAGCAGACAAATGAGGATTTTATCTAAGAACAGAGTGAAACAATCCACAGCGGTAATGTTCAAAACCGATATCGCGAATGGCTTACCACCGCTTAGAGCAAGCTTCGTTGCCACATATGTGCTTTACAGAATAAGTATTTAAAAAGCTTACGAGGCGTAAGGTGTTGTGTAGAAGTCGATTAAGGAATGCGGCGCGTATCAATTTGAGAATGCTAAATTGATGTGTTTTCTATTGGGGAATGATAAGTCTAAGCGATAGAACTTGTTAGAAATAGGGTCGCTTTGAGCGCTGTAGTTGTCGTCGTGGTTACGTATGTAGAATCGAAACCTTGGCTCCTCTTGACCTTCATATTCTATATTGATGGTGACCGAATCGAACGTTGAGAGAGCGAGCCCTTTATTTTGGGTCGATCTCTTAACGTACTCAATTTCACAGAAGGGTAAGCTATAGGTTTGTTCAAAGTCACGCTGTAACTTAATTCCATCTTCTGACTTATGTAATGAGCCTACGGTGCCACCATCGTGGTCTCTGTCCGTATTTACGCGCGTAGGCTATCTGTCAGGTGTGATGATGTAGTTCTTATCCATGAGCGTATTAAAAGAGATCAACGACACTAGCGTGATTGCTAGGCAAAAATACGCGCCCAGCGACAGATATATGCCTAAATAGCGTTGTTTTTGTTCGGTATTTATACGAAAGGTAACGTTTTTAAGGGGATAATAATTTAACTGTGTAAATATACAGTTGTTATTTGGGTTCTTTATTTTGTGTTCCATAGGACCAAGCTTTACCTGTACAGCTAGCTACAGTGTTACTTTACTTATTGATTACATGTGTCGATAAACATTATAAGCTTTCTAATCTCAGGCGGTAACACCATTGCAACTTCAAAGCAGGCATATCAGTTAGAGAAAACAAGTAAAGAAAAACTAAGCGCAATGGGTTTAAAGTAACTCTTAGGTTTATTACCAAAGCTACCTAAGTCCAATTGAACGTAATTTCAGGGCAAACCGTGATTATGGATCTCCCAAGTATCGGTGTTGTGTACCAACAATAAGTGTAATGAATCTATGCAAACTGAACACAAAGTACTAACTCTAGAGAGAATCGTTAAGAAGGTTTGAAAAATCTGTGTGCGGGTCTACATAAGACACACGAACTTTATTAGTTGATGGATTTAAACGAGAGCTAAGCATGTGCAGTTGATAAGAAACATTGGTCGCGTGTGTGAAATCTGGAATAGAAACAACAGCAATGCTTACAAGAATTGCACACAGCGCAGCGAGCCGTTAGTGCAAACAGAGAAGTGGCATATAAGTTAAACCAGACGGACAAAGTTTCGCGTCAATTAGATTTTCTGAATGAAGATTGAATTGTGTAGACGCTGGCCGTACATATAATTATTAGATTTCAAATGCGATAAGAAAACTCTGAACGGCGCAAGAAGCGTGAGAGTCAGTTGGAACAAGGATTTTAAGGACAAAAGATGAGAATACTACCTTTAGAATTAACTACACGCATTATTAACTGCGTATTATGTACGTTATGTTAAATTGATTTTGATGTTTATAAGGCAGGTATCTTTGTGTGATGCCCTGCCTTTGTATTGTGCCGATATTCTCTAATTTATACTGTGTATTTAACCAAACTGGCTATTTACCATAAAATACCTAATAACCAGTGATAATAATCTTCGATTTTAACCCTGGTATTAGTTAGAGATTAACCGCCAGCAAATTTAACTTTGTAGCCTTTCTTTTCAAGGTGCGCTTTGATCTTGTCGCGCGCGTCACCTTGAATTTCGATGTTGCCATCTTTTACTGAGCCACCGCAGCCGCAAACTTTCTTGAGTTCTGCTGCCATTAGTTTTAATGGTGCGTCATCTAGGTCTAAGCCAGTTACGACAGAAACGCCTTTGCCTTTACGGCCTTTGGTTTCTTTTTGGATTCGAACGATACCATCGCCTTTAGGACGTTGGACTTTCTCTTCTTCAGGCTTAATGCGACCTGTTTCTGTTGAATATACTAGGCTCATAATTTACTTCTTTTGTTGCTCTGCTTTTTGTTTTGCGAGTAAGTAAGCTTCTATATGGCGTTGGATTGCAACCTTGCCGCCTTTGATTAAGCGACCGTTAAACATGCAATACCACGCATTAGGCTCACCGGTGTCATTCTTGATTTGGTAGCCGTTGAAGTTTTCAGTCGAGCCACCAGTTCCTCTCGACTTATTTAATGACATGAATTCTTTTGGATCAATAATAGATGCGGTATCAATCCACCAATCAATACTCTTTTTCACGGCAGCTAGGTTGCCCTGAATAACGTTGTTTTTTAACTTAGCACGCCAAACTGTGTTGTTAGCATCTATCGATTGAAGATGGACGCTTCGGTAAACTGAATTAGCCATATCTATTAATCATCTTTCTGTTTTCACTGCATTAATCATAAGTATACTAATAATGATATCAAGCATAATATGGTAAAAACACCTGTCGAGGTATGGTAATTTGAGAAAAAAAGTCCCTATTTTAACTGACTCTGTGATAATTAATTCATTTGTTGAAAAATTAAACAGCAACGCGACAATAGAAATTATAGATGAGTTGACAGGATTTCAATACTCTCGCAATTCACTGTTGGGCATTTACAGTGATTGGAATCGCTATCATGCGTTCTGTACCAAACATCGTATTAACACACTTCCCGCATCTATAACCGCTGTTCGTCGTTTTCTTGAAACGGAGTCTAACGATAGAAAATACGCATCGCTAAAACGTTACACTGCAACGCTTAGCATGTTACATACTGTGTTGAGCTTTGCTAACCCGATCAAGCACAGGCAAGTTCGCTTTACCCTACTCCACTTACAATCTCAAATGGCCGGTGACGCTAAACAAACCAATGCTATGACATCTGTGCATCTCACTGATTTGAATACGTTACTCTCCCATGAGAAAGCAAACCTGAAAGAGATCAGAGACATTGCTATTTATAACGTGATGTTCGAGTGTGCTTTAAAGCGCTCAGAGCTTAAGTTGTTATCGATGAGTGATGTTGAGTACGTTGAAGATCATTACCAAGTAACAGTCAAAGATTCGGCTTATCAGTTGTCACAAATAGCCAGTGTTGCACTTCAACGTTGGCTTTCGTTTACTGGTATACAAGATGACTTGCCAGTATTTCGTGCGATAGACAAGCATGAGAATATTGGTTTGCAGCCTTTAGATGATTCGTCCATCTATAGGATATTGAGAAGAGCTAGCGACTTACTTCAACTGCCAGAAAATCACCATTTCTCTGGAAATTCGATTCGTGTTGGTGCTGCACAAGAGTTGTCGAAACAAGGTCTTAAGGTGAGAGAGATTCAGGACTTTGGTCGTTGGCTTAGCCCGGCAATGCCAGCTCAATATGTCGGTTTCACGGGAACGGCTGATAGTGAGAAGATGAAGTTTAAGGCGTTAATACCTTGGCAATGACGGGTCGCAGATTACTTGGATATTACTATTTTGATATAAGTTATGGTTAAAACGATATTTGTAAAAACGGTTAGCGTTAAAAACAAAAAGCGCCTTGGCGAAAGCTCAAGGCACTTGTTGGTTCAGCTCTAAGTGAACGAAAACGAGTTAGAAACCTAAGAAAGGCTTGTTCTCACGCAGTTTTCTAAGAACTGGCTGAATTTGTGGCCGTCATGCTCAACCATTTTAGGGAACATGGAGATTGGCGTCATACCTGGGAAGGTGTTGACTTCGTTCAGGTAGATTTCGTTGTCTTGCGTTAAAAAGAAGTCGATACGAGACAAGTGACGAAGCTTCATCTGGGTGAAGACTTTTCGTGCGCTGTCTGCAATCAATTCACGCTGTTCGTCAGTTAAATTACTTGCTTCAACTTCAGTGATCGAGTGGCTGTCTGCACTGTACTTCTCTTCGTAAGAGTAAAATGCGCCATTCGGTGCAATCACCTCACCCGGCTTGCTGATGTGTAGCTCGCCATCGATTTCATAAGCAGCAATTTCTAGCTCTCTAGGCACCACTGATTTCTCAACCAATACTTGGTTCGAGAAAGTGAACGCCTTGTTGATAGCCTCGCTTAAATCTTCTACTTGGTTAACTTGGTAACAACCTACAGAAGAACCTTGACGAGCCGCTTTTACAAACACTTTACCCCACTTTTCAAATGCTTGAGTTGCTTGTGAGTGAGCTTGATCATTGTTGTCTGATAAGAACAGGTACGGCGTGTTTGGAATACCAAGTGCGTCGTACCAAAGCTTTGACGTGATTTTGTTAAAGCTGTTGTTGCTTGCTTCTGGACCACAACCTAGGTATGGAATTTTAGCCATTTCAAACAGTGATTGAATGTCACCTGTTTCACCTGGGAAACCGTGTATGCAAGGCACAATGAAATCGACTTTAGATGCTAAATTGTCACCGCGTAAGGTTTGGTCGTTAATATCAAGATAAACCAATTCACCTGAATCAAGACACCAGCCTTCGTTCTTAATTTCAACTCTTACAACGTTAAAATCTGCAACGCTATTAAGTTGTTCAAAAAGGTAATTGGCTGAAACTAAAGATACTTCATGCTCTGAAGATCCACCGCCGCAAAGTAGAAGGATGTTTGTGGTGTTCATGGGTAAATTCGGTCCTTGAAACTAGGAGTACTGACTTCAATGATAAACAAAAGTCGAGATAGGTACAGTGTTTTGATTGTTAAAATTGCGTTCGAAAGATCGAGCGATTAACTATTAAACAAAACAGCGAGTCTTAAAACAAAAGAAGGAGCATTTGCCCCTTCTTTATGAATCAAAACTTAGTTCAACTTGTTAAGCGTTGGGTATTCAGAGTTCTTGATGTCATCAATGCTCTTAACGAACGGCTTCAAGTTTTGGAAAGTGTTCGGCAGTGTTGAGATTGCCTTTTTAGCTTCTAAGCGTGTTGCGTAGTCACCATAAAGTACCGTGAACCACTTAGTGCCGTTAACCATTTTGTAGTTTTCCCAAACTGGTTGAGAAGTCGTAGGTAGCATTTTCACGAAAGAATCGACTTTACTTTGGCTGCCAACAGCAACAACTTGAACTGTGTAACCAAAACGCTGGTTCATGTCTTGTTGTTTCTTGGTTGGTCCTGTCACTACTGCAACTGGCTTAGCTTTAGTCGTTTGAGTGACTTTCTGTTCAACAGGTTCAGTTCTGATCACGTTGACAACGTTTTCTTCAACAACGCCTGTTTGCTCAGATTGAGATACAACTGGAGCTTCAACTTTGGCCGTCTTGTACTCTTCTTGATAACTATCTGAAGTGACATTGGTAACGTAGTCGTCAGATACACACGCAGCCAAGAGCAGTGGCAAAGTCACAATTGCAAATTTTTTCATGGAAAGCTCTATATCCTTAATAATAATTACTATAAATCATGCCGATACGTCGGTTTAGAATCAAGTTAACTTTGGGATTATACACCATTAGTGGGTGACCTATTTCACAAACTTTATGCAGTGTTTGCTTATTCATCTGAATTCGGTGAATTTGCCATCAACCTGTGAGTGCAAAGTAAGTTACGATGAACTTACGTGCATTGCTAGGATATGTCTATGAATCATCTTGATCCCCTACTTAAACCCCGTTCAATCGCTGTTGTTGGTGCTTCTCAACGAGAAACACGCGCAGGATATATTGTTATGAACAATTTGTTGCATGGGGATTTTAAAGGTGCGGTGATGCCGGTTACGCCGAAATATGATTCAGTGGCCGGTGTGCTTTCTTACAAGAACATTTTGTCGTTACCGATTGTTCCTGACCTCGCAATCTTGTGTACCAATGCGACCCGTAATGTCGCTATTTTTGAAGAACTGGCTGAGAAAGGTATAGCCTCTGTCATTGTGCTTTCTTCAGACATGCAGCAAGAAAGCGATAATGGTGAGACGTATGATGAACGATGCCTAGCGATTGCCAAAAAGCACAACATTCGAGTGTTGGGTTCCAATAGTTTGGGGGTGATTGTTCCTTGGTTAAATTTGAACGCCTCATTCTCTCCAGTGACAGCATTACCCGGTAAGATCGCCTTTGTTTCTCAGTCGGCAGCTGTGTGTACCACTATTCTCGATTGGGCTAATGACAAAGAGATCGGTTTTTCGGCGTTTATCTCTATAGGCAATGGTAGCGATATCGAATTCTCGGAGTTATTGGATTATCTCAGTACCGACTCTCACACCGAAGCGATATTGCTTTATGTAGACAGCATTACTGATGCGAGGCGCTTTATTTCTGCAGCGCGTGCGGCTTCGCGTAACCGACGAATTTTGGTGTTGAAAGGCGGTCGAACGGCGAAAGGCAGAGCCGCAGCAATGGCTCACACTGGCGGTGCCGACACATTAGATATTATTTATGATTCCGCAATCCGACGCAGCGGCATGCTACGAGTTAAGAACTTACATGAACTGTTTGCTGCGGTAGAAACACTGACTCATTCAGTACCATTGCGAGGCGAGCGCTTGGCTATTGTTACTAATGGTGGCGGCCCTGCGATTATGGCTGTGGACACCCTATTTGACCGCGGTGGTAAGCTCGCAGAGTTTTCAGAAGAGACACTTGATAAGTTGAACAAGGTTTTGCCATCGAGTTGGTCTCATAGCAATCCTATCGATATTGTCGGCGACGCTGGTGATCAACGTTATATCGACACTATAAACATCTTACTCGATGGCGATGAAGCAGACGCGATTCTTATCATGCACAGCCCTTCAGCGGTCGCACATTCCGCTAAAACGGCAGAACGAATTATTGAAGCGATTAAGAAGCACCCTCGCCACAAGCGCTTTAACATCCTGACGAATTGGTCTGGTGAGCTAACAGCAAGGCCCGCACGAAAGCTGTTTACCGAAGCGGGTTTCCCAACTTATCGGACCCCTGAAAGCTCTGTGGTCGCATTCATGCACTTAGTCGAGTACAGACGTAACCAACGTCAGTTAATGGAAACGCCGACCACTGCAGAAAAAGTACACATTGAAGATCTAGCAGATGCGAAAGGTTGGATAGAAAGAAAACTACTGGATAAAGATACAGTTAGCCTTGATACTCACCAAAACAGTCAGTTTTTCAAGAGCTTCAACCTCGATGTGTTACCAACTTGGATCGCTTCTGACCCAAGTGAAGCGGTACACATCGCTGAAACGATCGGTTATCCCGTCGCAGTAAAATTACGTTCGCCGGATATTGCACATAAGTCAGACGTACAAGGCGTGATGCTCAATTTGCGAAACAGCAGTGAAGTTGCCAATGCGGCTCAGGCAATTCTCGATCGTTCTCAATTATCCTTCCCTACAGCAAACATCCACGGCTTGTTAATTCAAGGTATGGCTAAGCTCGCGGGCGGCCAAGAGTTGCGTATTAAGGTTACAACAGACGAAACCTTCGGCCCAATCATATTACTTGGACAAGGTGGTTCGGAGTGGGATGAGTCGATTGATGCCGCAGCTGCTTTTCCACCGCTCAACATGACACTGGCGCGTTACTTGATTATTCGAGCGATAAAAAGCGGCAAGATTCGTCTACAAAAACTCCCTAACCCCATCGATATAGAAGGTTTGTCTGAGTTATTGGTACGTATATCGCAAATGGTAGTGGATTGCCCTGAAATACATGATTTGGATATCCATCCAGTACTGGCCAATGGTGACAAGTTCACGATATTAGATGCCGATATCATCTTGAAAGCGTACGAAGGCGATCCACAGGAACGTCTTGCGATTCGCCCTTATCCGGTCGAGCTTGAAGAACGTATCCAGCTAAAAGATGGAACCGAAGTGTTGTTACGCCCTATTCTTCCCGAAGATGAACCGCTTCATGCTGACTTCATTAACCGTGTGTCTAAGGAAGATCTCTATAAGCGTTTCTTTAGTGATGTCGGTGAATTCAATCATGAGGCGTTGGCGAATTTCACTCAGATTGATTTCGATAGAGAAATCGCCTTTGTGGTCGTTCGCGAGGAACAAGGCGTTCCAGCGATCATCGGCGTGTCCCGTGCGCTGATTAACCCTGAGAACACAGACGCCGAATTCGCAATATTGATTCGTTCTGACCTTAAAGGTGTTGGTCTAGGTCGCATTCTTATGACCAAGGTTATCGATTACTGCCGTGCGAAGCAGACCAAGCAGATGTCGGGTATGACGATGCCAACCAATAGAGGGATGCTGACACTAGCTCAAAAGCTCGGTTTTAAGCTAGATATCAGTTTTGAAGATGGTACTGCAGATATGGTGTTACCGTTACTTTAACGCCCATGTCTTTTTAAGATGTTGGATACACCAAGACTTGGCGTCGCCCATTTTGTTGCGTCGCCAAGCCATAACAATATCGATCGGTTGTGGTTCTGTACCGGAGATCTGCTGTAGTACGCCAGATTCAATCAAAGGTTTAGCGACACTATTCGGTAAGGTGCCAATCCCTAGTCCTGATGTCAAAGCCTCTACTTTCGCAGGAAAGCTTGTCACGGTTAAACGTGGCTGTTTCTCTAGAATATTGATGCTTAGTGCTGGCTGATCGCGTGCGGTGTCTGCAATGGCAATAACCCTGTAACTTTCTCTCGCCTTCTGATCGAATTCACCAGAACGCTTGTGAACATAGTGGCTTGATGCCGCGACCCACACCATCTCCATTTTACCAATTACGTCACTTTTCATATCGTTTGGAATTGTATCGAGCTTAGGGCATATCAATAAGTCAGCACGACCATCTGTGAGAGATTCCCAACAACCCGCTAAGATTTCCTCTTGCAAACGAACGCGTGTTTTACTGATTTTTCCTAGTTCATCTACCAGTGGGAAAAAGTTAGCAATCGGGATAATGCCATCAAAGGCGATGGTCAAATCGAGCTCCCAACCATTGGCTAGAATGCTTGCCTCGTTAACAAGACGTTCTGTAGCTCCAAGAATGATTCTACCTTGCTCAAGTATCAACTGACCCGCTTCCGTGAAATTTGCACGGTGGCCTGAGCGGTCAAAAATCATGATGTCTAGATCTTGTTCAAGCTTCTGTATTTGATAGCTGAGTGATGAAGGCGCTCTGTCCATTTCATTGGCCGCGGCGGCGAAACTTCCACGTCGGTCAATGGCGTCTAGGATGTGTAACGCTTCAAGTGTTATTGGGCTATGCATAGCTTTCCTACTATAAATTGAGATTTACATCACAAAAACAGAAGCATTCACAAAATGAATGGAACTGAATAAGTCTTTTTAATACAAGTGATTAAGAGCATTAATTATGAATTAGTTGATAAAGTTGAAAATTAATTAAATGCAAATAATAGTAATTATCATTTAGATCCAATATCATCTTCGCAAATCAAGATAATACTATGGAACTAAGGTAACTATCAGATGTATAAGCAATCCCTACTCTCTGCTTCAATCGTTTTAGCGCTTTCATCAACGTCAGCCTTTGCTGAAGATTATGCCCTATTTGATGAGGTTGTTGTATCCTCGACGCGCACGAATCAAACACTTATCAATACAGCGGCTTCTGTTGCAGTCATCTCCGATGAGCAAATCGAAGAGAACATGGCAAAAAATGTAAACGAAATCTTCGAATACACTCCAGGTGTAACGATGAACTCGAGCTCTCGACAAGGTGCACAAACCATCAACATTCGTGGCATGGAAGGTAAGCGCGTAAAGATTTTAGTGGATGGCTCATCGCAACCAGGTTCATTTGATGGTGGCCCTTACGCATTTATTAACTCTAGCGGTATTTCAATCGATCCCGATATGCTGAAAAGTGTCGAAATTATCAAAGGTGCGGCTTCAAGTTTACACGGAAGCGACGCTATTGGTGGTGTTGTCGCCTTTGAAACTAAAGACCCTTCTGATTTCTTAAAAGATGGAGAAGACTTTGGCGGTCAAGCGAAACTGTCTTACTCTTCAGAAGATAACTCTTTCAGTGAGCACGTTGCATTAGCTAATCGATTCGATGACCTAGAAACATTGGTAGCCTACACTCGTCGAGATGGTGAAGAGTTGCAAAACTTCCGTAACCCTAACGACTTAGAGAACTACGCTGTAGAAGGTCAAGATACTTCAGCAGATAATCTTTTGGTTAAGTTGCAATATCAGTTAAACGAAAGTCATCGTATCGAGTTTTTAGCTGAGCTAATCAAAGATACTTCAGACTCTGACATCTACCACTCAAGCTACGATAGCTATACAGGTGCTGATGACACAACGCAAAATCGATTCGCTATTAAGCACATTTGGTTCGCTGATGGCACAATTGCCGATACTGTAACGAGTAAAGTATCGTACATTTCTAAAGAAGAGAATGGTGTAACTAAGCGCTTTAAACCTGCAGGCCCAGGTATGCCACCTTGGGTACCAGCTAACAACGACAACTTACAAACAAAAGACTACGAGTACACTGAAGATAAGCTTGAAATCGAGACTCAGCTAGATAAAGAAATTAACAACCATTACCTAGTGTATGGTGCAACTTATACACATAGTGACATCAGCAACACCAATATGGAGTATAACTCTGATCCTGCTACTGATAACCAACTTTATGTATATACTCCAGATGCTAAGGAGCAAAAATTTGGCTTGTTTATTCAAGACGAAATTAGCTTAGTGAATGACAAAATTATTGTTACCCCTGGTGTACGCTTTGACTATTTCTCAACTGATCCTGGTAACAACACCACTGAGACGTTGAGTGATTTCTCAGATTCTGCGGTAACTGGTCGTTTAGGTTCAACATACAAACTTACAGATACAGGCACTATTTTTGGCCAAATTAGCCAAGGCTTTAGAGCCCCTTCTTTTGATGAACTTTACTATACATATGATAACCCTGGACATGGGTACGTAAATGATCCAAATCCAGATCTTAAATCAGAAACCAGTATTTCATACGAGCTAGGCTATCGTCACAACACTCAAGCTTCATCATCTGAAATCGCGGCCTACTACAGTGACTACGATGACTTTATCGAGACAGTGGTTACGAAAAAGGTTGGTGGAACAACGCACTATTCTAACGTTAACTTGGATTCGGCAACGATAAAGGGGATTGAATTCTCGAACACGTTACTTTGGGATGTCTTGGTTGGTGCGCCTAAGGGTATTTCAACTCACTTCGTAGCTTCATACACAGAGGGTGAGGACGGAAACGGAAATGCACTAAATAGTGTTAACCCTTGGAATGCGGTGTTAGGTCTTAACTATGATGCGCCAAACCAAAATTGGGGTACTAGCGTTAAGTTAAACTACACAGCTGACAAATCTGGTTCAGACATCAACTTCGATGACGAAAGTGGCGGTAACGCAGGCCAGGCTGAGCTTCCAAGCGCAACAGTTGTTGATTTAACAGCTTACTACAAACCAATGAAGGATCTGACGATTCGTGGTGGTGTGTTCAACTTAACTAACGAAGAGTACTACCGTTGGAATGATATTCGCGGTGATGATGAACTTTACAAAGAGAACACTCAAGCGGAAAGAAACTACGGTATTTCAGCTAAATACGAATTCTAACTCGTTAGAAAACTTCACGACAGAATCTGATACAGCAGAAACTAAAAAGCCAGCTTAATTGCTGGCTTTTAATTTATTTCACTAAAAAATTGTATAAAAAAGGTAATAAGTGAAATTACTTCTCTGCCATCTCTTTTTTAACCATTACTGCAGCAGCAACGATGAAAGTGATGATTAGGCCTAGTTCCATGATTAACTCCAAAGAAAATTAACATTAAACATATAATTCGCGAGCATAATAACACAGCGGATACAGAATGATACTTTTTAACCACTAATTTACTTTTTATTCGATTAAGATCAAAAAAGATGCCCGAAAGCATCTTTTAATTTTTGAATCATTCACGAAACCACTAGGTTAACCAGGGAATCCATTCGGGTTTGTTGACTGCCAGCGCCATGTATCTTCGGTCATTTCAGCCAATGTGCGGCTTGCATTCCAGCCCAGTTCTTTCTGAGCTTTAGCTGGATCTGCCCAACACTCTGCGATGTCACCAGGACGGCGTTCAACTAGCTTGTAAGGGATCTCTTTACCGCTTGCTTGTTCGAATGCTTTAACCATGTCTAACACACTTGAACCGTTACCCGTACCAAGGTTGTAGATATGAAGACCGTCTTTGCACCCTACTTTCTCAAGCGCTGCGATGTGGCCATCAGACAGATCCATTACGTGGATGTAATCGCGAACGCCAGTCCCGTCTTTTGTTGGATAATCGCTACCAAATACAGATAGGAATTCACGGCGGCCCACTGCTACTTGAGAGACAAATGGCATTAGGTTATTTGGGATACCTTGCGGGTCTTCACCTAGCTCACCACTTGGATGTGAACCTACAGGGTTAAAGTAACGCAGCAGTGTAATGCTCCAATCAGGATTGGCTTTTTGGAAATCGGTTAAACACTCTTCAACCATTAGTTTACTACGACCATATGGGTTGGTAGCGCTTGTTGGGAAGTCTTCAGTAATTGGCACACTTGCAGGATCACCGTATACCGTTGCTGAAGAGCTAAATACCAAGGTTTTTACACCCGCATCACGCATTGCATCAACAAGAACTAAAGTGCCGTTTACGTTGTTGTCGTAGTATTCAAGAGGCTTTTCCACAGACTCTCCGACGGCTTTCAGACCAGCAAAATGGATAACCGCTTCGATGTTGTGTTGCTTCATAGTTTCAGTCAAAAGCGCTTTATCACGAACGTCACCTTCAATGAAGTTGGGACGAACGCCCGAGACTTTTTCGATGCGCTCTAGAACGCTTGGTTTGCTGTTGTACAAGCTATCAAAAAGTACAGGTGTCATACCTGCGTTGATCATCTGGATACTTGTATGGCTACCAATGTAACCCATGCCACCTGTAACTAAAACATTCATGCTTAGCAGACCTTTTAATTAAAAATATTCAACCTATCACTTATGATACAACAACTTAGGGTGAGCTCACAAACACCGGTGCCTATTTACCCTCACGAGCGAACACAAACTGACCTTTTCCTTTGCGTTTCGCTTGGTACATAGCCTCATCAGCAACCTTTAGAATCACGTCAATATCACGCTCTGAGCCATCAACTAAATTGATACCTAAGCTCGCCCCAACATGAAGTGAACGCTGTTTATAATTCACTTCTTGCCCGATCAGATCCAACAATCGCTCGGCTAACTTCGCTAATAAGACTTTGTTTGTCTGTTTAATAATAAGAACAAATTCATCACCCGACAAACGTGCAACCAAATCCCCCGCTCTTACCTGAGATAATAACCGGTTTGACACTTCTTTAAGGATTTCGTCACCCGCATCGTGACCATAGTTGTCATTCACTTCTTTGAAGCCATCCAAATCCAAGTAAATAACCGCAAAATGCTGATTTGAATAGTGGCTCGACGTGACAACATCATCCATAACCTTATACAGCTGCGCTCTATTCGCTAACCCGGTTAATGCATCGTGATGAGCCAAGTGTTCGAGTCTTTCCATCTCTTTAACGTTGGATAAATCAGACAGCGTTAATACCATATCAAACTCGTCTTTCTCGTTGTCTGAGGCAATTCGATTCACTTTGACAAACATTGGAACTAACGTGCCGGACGCGCTTTTCTCCCACACTTCGCCTTGCCATTGACCATAGTTGTCTAACGAACTGCGAATTGTCGGCATCAATGATGAAAATTGCTGCCACGAAAATACTTCAAATGGTGTTTTGCCCACCAGCAGATCAGAGTGATAACCGAGAAGTTGTGTGATCGCCGGGTTAACCATGGTTATCACATTGGATGAGTTGAGCACGATCAAGCCGTCTTTACTGTTTTCGAAAACACCCGCAGCAATACGTTGGCGACTCATGGCCGTTTCTATGTCGGTGACATCTTGGATTGCATAAAGAATACGACCATGTTTTGTCAAAGAACGACTGCTCACACGAAGCCAGCGTTTTGATTGAAAGAGATCGGTGGTTTCCAGCAATTCGTCATTAAGTTCAATATTGGCATCAATAACATCTTGTAAGTAACCCGTTTGCTTGGTCGCGATCAACTCTTGGATCAACAAATTCTCAAGAAAGGCTTCCGAGCATTTAAAAATATCCCGAGTAGCTGCGTTCGCATGAAGAATGAGCCCTTTTTCATCCACCACCAACAAAGAGTGCTGAACGGTTTCAATGACCTCATTTGCGAATGATTTTTCTTCTTGTAACTTGTCTAACGTAAAATTGATTTGGTTATCGCGATGTTGAAGCCTTTCTAACATGGTATTGAAAGCTCGAACCAGATCGCCGATTTCATCGCGGTTCGTTACGACTAATTTAGGCTGCTTCGAACGACGCTCAACAAAGGCTTGCATCGCCTCATTGAGGTCAAACATCGGTTCGATAATCAAGCGTTGCACCAATTTGACCACTACTCCGCCTAACATCACCAGAAACAACAGGTAGACGACCGCAACCTTGAAAATATTCGTTAAGATCGAATTAAACGTCTCTTTCGATATTGTTACTCTCAAGTTCGCGATCACTGCGCCATCCAGTGTCACTGGAACGAGCAAGAAGATGAAATGCTCAGAGATGGCAAATTGATGATCGGCGATATCGTCTAATTCTTCTGCGTTTGGCCTTGGAACCAGAGTGTTGCTCACCTGATAGCTGGCAAAAAGCTGTTCGTTGATGTCATAGAGCTTCACTCTAACAATATCTTTATCTGCGATGAAAGCTGACAATATTTCCTGAGCCGATGACTTGTCTTCAAATAAAATCGCGGCTTGCAAGTTATAAGCAACACCTTGTGCTAGCACTTTAACACGCTGAATAAGACTCTCTTTCTCTCTCTCAAACGTGACAGTGTAATTTACCGATTGGATCGTGACAAAAGTGACTGCGATGAAGATGATAATGGGTAATATCAGCTTGTTTTTAATCGATATGTTATTAATGAAAGACAACATTATTGGCCCTCCACTATAGCGATTCGTAACAGGTTCGAGCCAATGACGTAGTCACCGCGCCTTGCGTTCTCTAGATTGATCTTAGGTTTGAGCTTATTATCGATGTGCGTGAGTTCAATGATTCCACCTAAGTCCGTAAAGTTAGGGATATCACTGATTGTCACAGTATGTGGCGAGTGCTCTTGACTAAGAAATTGGTCATTTTTACGGTCAGACAAATACGTAATATCACACTTAGAAGTAATCGACTGTTGAACTCGGATAGCGAGCGAACGAATAGATTTCCCTTGTGTAATCGACGTCAGTGCTTTGCTTACCTTCTCATCGCCAATCACACAGAAGTTAACCGTATTCATGGTGCTCTCGTCGTTCCAACGAATAAAGTTGGCAATTCTAAAAAGGTACACCGCTTTCACTTCATAAGGCTTGAAACTAGCCGCCGATGTATTCAAAGGCACAATAAACATAGCTATAGTGGCAAGGCTGAGTTTCGTAAAACCGAGCTTAATACGGTACTTGAGCCACTTAGAATTCATGAGAGATCCTCACATATACGGACTCTTGGTTGACACAAATCTCGGTAAGTTTTTGTGTCACTTTCGAAGCCGTTTCCATTTCGACATCTAACATAGACAACTCTTCAAGGCTCATCGACATCAGCTGGTCTAGAGAGTTTTCTTGAGCAGAGACAAAAACAGGTATCGTTAATGCTAGTCCTAAGCAAACCTGGCGGGATATCATGTGCTCACCTAATATACAGATAGATATTAATCCTTTAATCAATAGTTCAACTATATATGAAATGCCATACTGGTAAATCTACGGTGTCGAAAGTTTGAGTTAGGTCACTGTTTATTTATGGTATTTATAAGACCGTCATTACTTACCTCAACGTAAAGGATTAGCACCACGTGACAACGAAGATTTTGCTTAATTGCGACATGGGAGAAAGTTTCGGCAATTGGAAGATGGGCGATGACGAGTCGGTCATGGAATGGGTCGATATGGCAAACATCGCTTGTGGCTTCCACGCGTCTGATCCGCACGTTATGTCCAAGACGATAAAACTGGCGCAGCACTATCACACCCAAATTGGTGCTCATCCCGGTTATCAAGATCTCGTTGGTTTTGGTCGCCGTTCTATTCCACACACCATGGACGAAATCAGTGAGCTGGTTTGCTATCAAGTCGGTGCATTACAAGCCCTTTGCCGCTATCACCATACCACTGTTGGCTATGTGAAACCTCATGGCGCTCTTTATAACGATATGATGGCAAACATTGATGTGTTCAATGCGGTAGCCCAAGCCGTCGCTGAGTTTAACATCCCGTTGATGATTCTCTCTTCATCAGACAATCAACAGTATTTGGATATTGCTGACGACCATGACTTGCCTCTCTTGTTTGAAGCGTTTGCCGACCGTGCTTATTTAAATAACGGACAATTAGCGCCACGTACTCAAAAAGGCTCGGTTTACGTCAATCAAGACGATATCTATAACCAAGTTATGCAAATCATTAACTATGGCTCGGTTACGACTTTAGAGGGCGAAAGACTGCCTATTGAAGCTGATACTATCTGTGTTCATGGTGATAACCCTCAATCCATCGCATTAATTAGAAAAATCAGACAAGACCTCAACGCTTTTAATTAGTATGAAGCGTGTGATTGGTATGACGCATGGTCTAATCGCTCGTGAGATCTAATTGATTGGTATTGGCTTGGACACGGAAGTGAGACACGCCAAGTAAGCAAACAAACGTATGGAAACGAAATGACGACGAATCAGATTGAATACAATATAGCGCCAATCGCGGAATGCAGCGTTTTGGTGACCTTGACGCTATCGCCTTCAAATAATCAATCTAGCGCCGAATATGCGCAATACATAGCTCACTTTTCCGATGCCATTCGCCAAAACTTAGCATCGGTGTTGATGAATGTGACACCGGCTTACCAAACAATATTGGTCGACTACCTCCCTTATCGAATATCAGAACAGCAGCTCATTGAACAGCTCAATAATTTGTTGAGTCATGCTCTGTCGTCCTTTTCTAGTGTTAGTAAAACTCGCGATACGATTGAGCTTCCTGCCTATTACTCACCAGAAACGGCGCTCGATTTAGACCGATATCAAAACAAAGGCCTGTCGCTCGACCAGATAATTCAACATCACACCTCACAGACATACAGCGTCAGTGCGATTGGGTTTACGCCTGGCTTTGCCTTTATGTCGGATGTGGTTAATGAGCTTGCCTTGCCCCGTCACTCCACACCCCGCTTAATTGTGCCCAAAGGCAGTATCGCCATCGCGGATACGAAAACAGCTGTGTACCCTTCGGATTCACCGGGCGGTTGGAATATTATTGGCAATTGCCCACTTCCGTTGTTCGATCATAGCCAGTTGAAGAACGCCGATATCACGCAAAGACCACTGTCTCTGCTTAATGTTGGTGATACCGTCCGTTTCATAGCGATTTCAAAAAAAGAATTTGTAGAGTTGGGTGGAGGCATCGTAAATGGCTAAGACAAAAACTAAACCAACACTGACAGTGATTAAGCCCGGCCCGTTGAGTTTGATTCAAGACTTTGGGCGATTTGGTGTTGCTCATCTTGGATTAACGCAAGGTGGACCGGTTGATGACTACTCTTATAGCTGGGCTAACCATCTATTGGGCAACCCAGTCAACCAAGCGGCGTTGGAAATCACGCTTGGGCAATGTGCGTTGAGAATCGATGTTGATTGCGAGATGGCACTATGCGGGGGTGATTTACAAGCGAAACTCGATGGTAAACCACAGGCTAACTGGAGCACTTTTCAAGCTTTTAAGGGGCAAGTTCTCTCATTTGGTTTGCCTAAAAATGGTCTAAGGGCGTATTTAGCCATTAAGGGCGGTTTCGATGTTCCATCAACTCTTGATAGCTGCTCTACAGTCACTCGTGAAAAGATTGGTGGATTAACGCAAGATGGCGAGCCATGCCAGCAAGGGCAACAAATCGCTTTTACCCAACACCAACTCTCTCATCCATTTAAAGCGTTGAGTGTTACCTTCCGATACACGCCTGATTACAATCTACCCGTGAACCTACGAGTGATTGAAGGCTATCAAAGCGAGCTATTCTCCGAGTCAGCAAGAGAGATTTTGTATAACGCGCAGTATCACGTTGACCAAAACTCAAATCGGATGGGTTATCGACTCAGTGGCGAACCCGTAGACTCGCCTGACATTTCGCTATTGTCAGAAGGCATTGCCCTAGGTGCGATTCAAATTCCACAAGATGGACAGCCTATCGTGCTGCTTAATGATAGACAGACCATAGGTGGTTATCCGAAGATAGGATGTGTCGCCAGAATCGATTTACCACGCTTGGCGCAAGCAAAACCTGGACATGCGATATCGTTCAGCAAGGGCGATCGCTTGGGCTTACAAGATGTTTGGTGCCAATGGGCTCAGTTTTTCGGCTATTAGTTTTTGCGATGTGTTATGTGCTAAATGCTATGTAGCTGAGAATAATCAACTAGGAAGATGTCATTTAGATGAGGTTCGGTATCTAAGCAGATGTTGAAATGAAGATTCGGCTTACCTATTACAGTAAGCCGAATTGAAGAAATTAAACGCAGTCGATGATGATAGACTAATTATAGGCTATTAAGCGTGATCTTGACCTGACACCTTGGCAAGCGCTTCTGGGTATCCACGTTCTTGTGTCAAATCTATCGCTCTGTTTTCAATATCATTTAGATTAAGTGACATTGTCACTGAGTGTGTGTCTTCAATAGATGCCGCCTCTGATACATCAAACCATTGCTCAGCGACCTTTTGTGCCGCTTCTAATGTTGAAGAAGCTTTTACTACTTCAAGTCGAGCATAGCGATCCCCACAAAATGAAACGTCTGAAGCTCTTAAGCTTGGATCGGTTCCCGGAATCTGTTGTGCACCAAACAAAGGTTTACCACCGACCAATGCAGAACTGAAACTTGGGATGAACTGAGACATATGCGTTATTGCCGCGCGAGTTCTTAATTCAAGCTGATCTTCACTCCAACCCGATACGATTTTATTAAGCAGCTTCGAAGGCAACTGTGGCTGTGACGAGTCTGTTGACGATGAAACAAGCCCACCCTCAAACAGAGTAATCTCTTCTGTCATGCCGTGAAGTTGGAACACACCATCAGCATACGGCGTTAATTGCGCCATGCCTTGCGGTGTGCCTCTCGGGCCATGGAAGATAACTTCTGGCCACTCTTCCTTACATTCTTGCGAATATGGCCACTCTGTAACGTATGCAGCTTTAAACTCAACAAGTCTTTGCTGCTTAGAGCCAACAAAGTCATCTACGATACCCGTTTCAAACCCACTCGCATTAATCAAGTAATCGGTCGTTAGTTGGCAGCTTTGGTTTTCGGCATCGGTATAAGTCAAAGACCAACCTTGACCTGTCGACTCAACAGAATGTAATCGGCTGTTGGTTAACACAGTACAGTTAGCTTGTTGCCCCAAAGAGAGTTGAGCGGTCGCAGAAAGTCGGAATACGCTCCAGCCATACTCTTGGACCATCGCAACAGGATACTTTAGGGTCTCTAAATCCGTATGCTTGGCGAAAGGAATACACCAATCATCAAGCGATGTTGGTTTCAGAGGCTGTGTTTTCGCAGAAAGTGCTAATAAATCTTCTTTGCTGTACAGCTTATAATACTCTTCCGGATCACCGAGCACTTGGTTGCTTTTATCTTGTTTAACAAGATCGGCATAAGCGCTTTTGATTATCTTGAGACGAGGAAGCAGATCCAACGGCTCTCCACCATCACTGTGCGGAACGGCGATGATTGTCGGACGAATATTGATCGTATGAGGGAATAAGCGGACGGTATCAATTGACTGTGTGAGCAATTGAAGACACTGCTCTACAGAAATATCTCGATACAAATTGCCGCCAGCGTGCAGGTGGCAAATTGGTGGACCATTAACCAAACTCGGCCCTTTTTCTAAGATAGTGACCTTAAAACCCAACTCACTAAAGTGAATCGCGCTCGTTGTTCCGGCAATACCACCACCAACAATGGCAATAGAAGGTTGATTTGTATCCGTTTTGTTGTGGTTCATCGTGTTCTGTAGAATAAGATTAACTGCCTCTATTCTACTTTTGTTCTGCGATGAATTAAAACACATTTTTATCAAGGTCTTAGATAGGCGGGATTTAATATCTATGTAAAAAACATAAATAATCTCTTGACTCAATAACTCCAGATAGGGTTTTAAAGGTTATTCTAACAGTCAAATTTGTCCTAAGTGACGCCACATAAAGGCTGCCTCAGTACTCTTAAAACATAGCGGTTAACTTATCCCTAAAGTTATCCACCGTTTTTGTGGATAACTGTTGATAACGTTCTTGCTAAGTTGCGCAAACCCTTTGTTTACAGGGACTAACCGCTGTTCATTAAATCGGCATTATTGGGTAATTAGTTTTAAAAAATGCTAAAAACAGTGGAATCTAAGGTGCGATATTTTTTACTTATGCTACCGGTTGGTTAAATAAAAAACGGTCTAAAGCGACGTATTATAAATAGTGCATGACTAAGTATAAATAATCTCACTTTTAGACCGTTTTAAGCGCTTGGCTAGATCTCGCTAACGACTAGCCAAAATCCTTGTTTACTGGTGCCAACAAACGTTTGATTAAGCTATTCACTACCGCGGCTAATGTGATGAACGTTAGCACCGGTAGCGCTATCCACAACATCGGGTGAAGTGAAGGTTGTAACTCAAAACCAAAGTTCATCACTCCTGCCACGCTGAGCTCAGAACCAAGGGCTGCAATTGAGCCTGCGACTAACGCCATTAAACCGTACTCACACCAAATAGTATTGAGAATTCGCTTCTTACTCGCGCCTAATGTTCGATACAAGCGTATCTCTTGTTGTCTTTGAGATAAGCTCAATCGCAATAGAGTGAAGATAAGCAACAGCCCCGCCACCACACCTAACGCCGCAAGTACGGTAATCGACCAAACAATCTGCTTAAGCAACTCTTGGATCTTGCTACCCATCTTACGAATATCCATCAAACTCACGGTTGGATGATTTCGAGAGAGTTCGTTGAGCATCTGATTGTGTTGTTCTTCTAATCTGAAGCTCACTAGCCAAGTAGAAGGGATTGAACTCAAGACATCTGGAGTAAAAATGAAGTAGAAGTTCGGCTTCATTTCTCGCCACTCGACTTTGCGGATGCTATTCACCTTGGCAGAAACATTCTGGCTGTTGATTGTGAATGACAGCTCATCGCCAATCTTTAGATCCAGTTGCTCCGCGACATCCGATTCTACAGATACGCCATGCTCTTGTGTCCAGCTGCCTTCTAATACTTCATTGTACTTAGGTAAGCTATCTCCCCAAGTGAAGTTGATCTCACGGCTTAGTGCGTCTGTTTCTCCAGACGTATCACTGTATTCCGATGCTTCGACACCGTTTATCGTCGTCAGTCGTCCTCGGATAATTGGAAACGCTTGAGTACGCTCTACTTCGTTTGCATCAATCGTCTCGAGATAACTGTCTTTTTCATAGCTTGCAATGTTAAGTGCAAACGCATTTGGTGCGTTCTCGGGTAAGGTTTGCTGCCAATCTGACAGTAAATCACTTCTTACCAACCAGATGATAGACAGCAACATCAGTGAAAGCGCTAAAGAGCCAAATTGAATCCCCGTTGCTAAAGGTGTGCGATTAATTCTGCTCAATGCTAAACGCATAGACGTAGATGTCGGTAACTTGCCAACCAAACGCAGAACAAGCGTACTAACGACCGCAAGTACTAAGAACAGGCAAGCGATACCCGCTAGAACTATCCATACCAATAGATTGTCGCCATACATCAGCATCATTGGAATAATCGGTACCAGTAACAACAAATATTTCTTGTAGCTTTCATTGGACTGGTGACTTGATTGGATAACGCTGATTGCCGAGGTATTGACCAAGCCAATTAACGGGATACCAAGAGCAGGAACACCAATTAAGATGCTTGATAAAATCGCCAAGATTGCAGGTTCAATACCATAGCTAGGAAGTGGCGTTGGTAATAAGTCACCCAGAGGTATACGAAGCAAAAACTCTAAGCCGATACCGATAGTTATTCCCAGTACTGCACCGATAACCACTAATAAAGATACCTGTACAGACAACCATTTAACGATCCACTGCTTGCTTGCACCCAAACTCTTAAGCATCGCGATGGTTTTACGACGACTCGCAACATAATGTTGGCAAGTGAGTACCAAAGTGGTCGCAGCCATGATCACTACGATAGCTACCGTTAGTGATAAGTATTGAGTGGTGCTTTCGAACATGTCGTTGGTACGACTGGCTGAGTCTTGTGTACGCCAGCGGTCACTTGGTGTCAGTTCGATACTGTCTTGTGCGGCTTTGAGTTTCGATTCATCACCATTTAAAAACAATCTAAAGCTAACGCGACTGCCCGGTTGAATCGCTCCCGTGGCATCGATATCACTTGTATGAATCAGCACAGCTGGCATTTGTTGGAATGGGTTAAAGCTTAAGCCTGGTTCTTGAGTGATTCGTCCAGTTATCGCTAAATCGGCATCACCAATAGTGACATTGTCACCAATTTCAACCTCTAACTGTGCAAATATACGCTCGTCTAGCCAAAGTTCACCCGGCTCAACATGGTTACTTGATGCTTTATCAGCGCCCTCTAAGATCATTTCACCGCGTAATGGGTAATTACTTTCAACTGCTTTTACCGTCACTAACTGCATTGAGTTATCACTGAATGCCATGGTTGAAAAACGAGTCAACTGAGATCTTTCTAATTGTTCAACTTGAGTGAGGTCTAACAAGGATTGCGGAATTGGGTTTGCTGAGATAAACACGCTATCAGCAGTAAGCGCATCTTTGCCCTGTTTAACAATTACCTGCTCCATACGTTCGGCCAACGCCGACAATGCAAATACACAAGCAATAATAAGCGTTAAAGCGATTGAAACTGGCCAAAGCTGACCGTGTCGAATCTCTTCGATACTCCATGAAAACAGGCGTTTATTCAGTCCGTTTGATGAATTCAATTTAGACTTCCTCTATCTGACCGACATGCATCTTGAGTGTTCTTTGGCAACGTTGTGCAAGCTTAGGATCGTGTGTCACCAAAACTAAAGTTGTGCCGTGGGATGAGTTCAATTCAAACAACAACTCAACAATTTTGGCTGCCGTTTGTTGGTCTAGGTTGCCTGTGGGTTCATCGGCAAAAAGAATTTTTGGCTTAATCATAAATGCGCGCGCCAACGCGACCCTTTGTTGTTCACCACCAGATAGCTGCGACGGTAAGTGATCAAGCCTGTCTTTCAAGCCTACTGATTCAAGCAGAGCAGTCGCGCGTTCGATGTCTTCGTCTTCTCCCTTTAACAAACAAGGTAACGTGACATTTTGTAGCGCTGAAAGACTTGGAATTAACAAGAAGCTTTGAAATACAAACCCTACCGATTCACTGCGGATCTTCGCTCTTGCCTCGTCATCAAGCTGTGAAAGTGGCTGTCCTAATAAACTGATTTCGCCTTTCGTTGGTACATCAAGACCAGCAAGCAGCGTCATTAAGGTCGATTTACCCGCGCCAGACGTGCCGACAATCGCGACAGTTTCGCCTTCACGAATATCGATATCGACGTGCTCTAGGATTGTTAAATGTTCTTGATTAGTAGACACTGTCTTCGAAACAGCTTCTGCTTTAATGATGGATGTATGCATGACTCGACTAATTTCCTTTTTATTCTTTATTTTATTTTCAACCGCTTCTTTGGCTCAAGATACCCGCTTAGATTCTAAGTTACTGGTCCTTGGTGATAGCCTGAGTGCTGGTTACAACATGGACATCAAACAGAGTTGGCCAAGCCTGTTACCAGACGCGTTAGCAAAGCATGACAAAACGGTAACCGTGGTTAACGGGAGTATTTCTGGTGATACAACGGGCAATGGTTTAGCCCGCCTACCACAATTGCTTGAAGAACATGCTCCAGACACCGTTCTTATCGAACTTGGTGCGAATGATGGACTTCGTGGTTTCCCACCTAAGCTGATGTCTGCAAATCTTGAGCAGATCATTGAGCAGATAAAAGCTGCGGGCGCCAAACCTATAATGATGCAGATTAAAATCCCACCAAATTACGGAAAGCGTTACAACCAGCAGTTTGAATACGTTTTTGCAGCGCTTGCTGATCAACAAAACGTGCCACTTTTGCCGTTTTTCCTAGAGCATATCATCCTCAAACCTGAGTGGATGATGAACGATGGACTGCATCCAAAACCAGAAGCTCAACCTTGGATTGCTGAATTCGTCGCCGAAGAATTATATCAGTATCTTTAAGTTTTAATGGTCTAGCTCAATAAATTTTACACAGCTTTACGTTAGCCTGAGTGCATATCACCGTTAACTGTAAGGTTATTTATGCTGATCGAACCTGTTATCAAGGGTGTGGTAGCCAAAAGCGCTCACCCTCTTGGCTGTCAAGAAGCCGTAAAGCAACAAATCAAGTTTGTTAAGAGTGCGCCGCAAATCAAAGATGGCCCTAAACGAGTACTGATTATCGGCGCTTCCTCAGGCTTTGGCCTTGCCGCTCGTATTGCCCTTACCTTTGGCGGCGCAAAAGCTGACACTATCGGCGTCTCATTCGAGCGCGGTCCAAACGAAAAATCCCTAGGTAGTGCTGGTTGGTACAACAACATCTACTTCAAAAAAGAAGCCGAACGAGAGCAACGCACTGCTATCAACATCGTTGGCGACGCATTTTCGCAAGAAACACGCTCACAAGTTGTCGAAGCCATTGAAACCTACTTCGAAGGTGAAGTGGATCTGATTATCTATAGCTTAGCTGCAGGCGTTCGCCCTAAACCAGATTCCGATGAGTTTTGGCGCTCTGCCATCAAACCTATTGGTGAAAGCGTAACTGGCGCAACCATTTCTCTGGAACACGACAACTGGGTCACCAACACGCTTGAAGCCGCGACGGAAGAAGAAGCCGAAAGCACACTCAAAGTGATGGGAGGTGAAGATTGGGAAAACTGGATAGACGAACTGATCAACGCTGAGTCTATTGCTCCGGGTTGTAAGACGATCGCCTTCTCCTATGTTGGCCCTGAAGTGACGCACCCTATCTACTTAGACGGTACTTTAGGTCGCGCTAAGATCGACCTTCATCAAACCAGTCATGCATTAAACCTCGAACTAGCTAACTTCGACGGCAACGCTTACGCGGCAGTATGTAAAGCCCTAGTCACTAAAGCGAGCGTTTTCATCCCTGGATTAAGCCCTTACTTACTTGCTTTGTATAAGGTGATGAAAGAGAAAGAGACCCACGAAGGTTGTATCCAACAAATGCAGCGTCTGTTTGGCAGTAAACTTTATGGTCAATCCAAAGTACCACTTGATGGTGAGCGATTGATCCGTATGGATGATTGGGAATTAGACCCAGAAACCCAAGCGCACGTAACTGAACTGCTAGAAAAGATGGATGAAAACAACTTCCAAACTTTAGGTGATTACCAAGGGTTCAAAGACGAGTTCTTGCAGCTCAACGGGTTCGCGCAGCCATCAGTAGATTACAGTAAGAAACTGAATAGCGAAGACTTTATAAAATTAAAGCCCTAATCGAAATTTATCTCATTACTGAGACCCGTATTCACATTTGAAAACCTCTGCAAAATTGCCGAGGTTTTTTTGTGCAACATTTCTTATACTTAGTTAACGTAAGATTCACAGTTTTCTTTGGTTCATCATAATTAACACAGGATGTGTTGATGCATTTAGCATAATTGACTCGGAGTCATATGAAGAAAATAAAAACTCTCGATTTAGATATCCCAGACGATATGGAGCACGGTTGGCAGAATATTGTCGACCTCTTAGCTCAAATTACTCAAGTGCCCGCAGCACTAATCATGCGTGTTCACGCCAATTACATTGAAGTTTTTTCAACCAGTCGTAGCGAGAACAACCCATACAACAAAGGTGATTCTGAAACGCTGGGGAATGGGCTGTACTGCGAAACAGTGATGGAAACTCAACGACAGCTTCTTGTGCCTAACGCGCTTGCCGATCCTAAGTGGGACAACAACCCAGACATCAAACTCGGCTTAGTCTCCTATTGTGGTATTCCATTACTTTGGCCTAACGGTGAACTGTTTGGCACCATTTGTATCTTGGACTCGAAAGAGAATCACTACACCCCTACTTATATCAAACTGTTAGAGAGCTTTCGGACTTCGATTGAATCTCAGCTTAAAACCCTATTCCAACACGCCAAGCTTACCCAAATGAATCGCGACCTAAAAAACCGCGTTTACAATCGCACTAAAGATCTCGCGAGCCTTAATTACTCGTTGAATCAAGAAATTGATAAACGAAAAGCGGCTGAACAGAAGATTAACTTCCAAAAGAATCACGACCTCGGCACCGGCTTTTTAAACCGAAACGCATTTGAATCTCGCTTAAACCACAAGCTACTGTCACAGAGAAGGCTGACAGACAGCTCATTTGCAGTCGTTCATATTGGTTTTACCAACGGTAGACGCATACAAGCACGCTACGGCTATAACGCGTTAGACCAAGTGCTTGTTGAATACCGAAAACGCATCGACTGTATTTCTGATATCGATGTATTAACTGCACGCCCTACTTCGGTTGACCTCGTATTGGCGTTTAGCGTTAAAGATTTACACCATCGCCTTGAAGAACTTTGCCAGACGCTCGTTAAAGTTGGTCATTCAGAATTCGACATCGAAAGTGACAAAGTGCATTTGCACGCGTTTATTGGGATTGCAATTACGAACGACGAAGATGACGCGGAAAGCATTCTGCAGAAATCTTCTGAAGCGATGTTAGCCTGCAAAGATTCAGGACAAAAGTTCGCTTACTACTCTCAATCCCATACCGAAGAACAAACTCACATTAATAAGATCGAAGGCTATTTGCTTCAAGCCGTTCGTAATGATGACCTTATGCTCTACTTTCAACCCAAAGTTAGCCCGTTGACGCATCGCTGGGTCGGTGCTGAAGCTTTGCTTCGTTGGCGACATCCTGTTTTGGGTGATATCTCTAACGAAACCCTGATCCACATGGCTGAACAAAACGGTTTGATTTTCGAAGTGGGCAGCTTTGTTTTACGCAATGCGATTGAAAAAGCCAAAGAGTGGTCCGAATACGTTGAAGATTTCAAGATGGCTGTGAATGTGTCTGCAATTCAACTCAAGAACGTACACTTTGCGGAACAAGTGGTTCACCTACTCGAAACCTATCATTTAGAGCCTCGTTTCTTAGAACTTGAAGTTACGGAGAGTGGACTGATAGCAGATGAAGTGGTTGCCAAGAATACCTTGGGATCTTTGCACGATATTGGCGTTACATTGTCACTAGATGACTTCGGTACGGGCTACGCCTCCTTCAGTTATCTGAAGAAGTTCCCATTCGACACCATTAAGATTGATAAGAGCTTTATCGACCAAATGCTCAACTCACACGAAGACTCGGAAATTGTTCGTTCTATTGTCCAAATTGCCAAAAAGCTCGACTTAAAAGTGACGATTGAAGGCATAGAAACGGAGGTTCAGGAGCAATTTATTATTAACGAAGGCTGCGATGTGGGCCAAGGTTACCTTTACGGAAGACCAATGCCGAGCCAAGAATTCGAACACAGCTTAATCAATCAAAACTATTTGGGGACAACTCGTTACGCTTAAAGCGAAAAAGAGCAGTTAGTTTTGGATTTAGGCCTACTTTCTCTTTACTCTAAAGGTGGTGATTTTTATAATCGCCGCCTTTCTGTTTTTATCTTTCCCCTTATATAGGCATTCCTCGTTATGGATCAGTTGACTGCAAAGCTTAAAAAGCTCGAAAAACAAAACTACCGTGCATATCAACAAATTAAAGGTCAATACGACTTTGCTGATTTTGAATTACACATCGACCACATCCAAGGTGACCCATACGCGTCAGCTTCTCGTTTTCGTGCAACGCGCGCGTGGTCTTTGACCGGGTTAGATTGGCTGAAAGAAAAATCTTACGAATACCAAGTAGCCGCTCGTGACTTTATCGCACGTAGCTTCTCTGAGTTCGCGAAACAAGAGTCGACCGTTTCTATCGCGCTGACGGGTCAAACCGTATTAGACAACACAGCTGTTGTATTCACAGACCACGGCATCGAAATTCGTTTCCGTATTAATTTACCAGCTGATGGTCGTAGCATTCTTGCTAAGAAAGCGAACAACATCATCACTTTCTACTTACCGAAGTTTATTCGTCGCGCGACGCTTGAGCGTGAGTTAAACATCGATGCAATGATCAAACATTGTGAAACGATTGAAGACCAAGAAGCGCTGCGTGCTCAATTGGATGAAAACAACCTAGCCGCTTTCGTTGCAAACGGCAGTGTGTTACCTCGTATCGCGGGTAACTGCGACCTTCCAATGAAAGACGCGGTACCTTTCGCGGCTCCAGAATCATTGAGTGTTACGTTAAATACTCCAAACCAAGGTGACGTGACCGGCCTAGGCATTCCAAAAGGCATTACGCTGATCGTTGGTGGTGGTTTCCATGGTAAATCGACACTGTTGAACGCCGTTGAACGTTCTATCTACAACCATATTCCTGGTGACGGTCGCGAAGGCATTGTAACTGCGATTGATACGATGAAGATCCGCGCTGAAGATGGTCGATGTGTGCACAGCTTGAACCTGTCAAACTACATCAACCATTTACCAATGCAGAAAGACACATCTGACTTCAGCACACAAGATGCGTCAGGTTCTACGTCTCAAGCGGCTTGGTTACAAGAATCGATTGAAGCCGGCGTTCAAACTCTACTTATCGATGAAGATACGTCAGCGACTAACTTCATGATTCGTGACGAGCGTATGCAAGCGCTAGTGTCAAAAGGCGATGAGCCAATCACACCACTTGTCGACCGCATTGGTCAGCTTCGTGAAGAGATGGATATCTCTACCATTGTTGTAATGGGTGGCTCTGGTGATTACCTAGATGTCGCGAACACTGTGATTCAAATGCACGACTACCAAGCGGTAGATGTGACTGAAAAAGCAAAAGACGTGATTGCTCAGCACCCTACTCAGCGTACTAACGAATGTGAAACTGCTTTAGAAACGTTTGTACCGCGTTCATTGAACCGTGCTTCACTGATGAACATTCTGACTGACGGTAAATTCCGTGTTAATGCTAAAGGCAAAGAGTCACTGCGTTTTGGTAAAGAGTTTGCAGACCTTTCTGCGCTTGAGCAATTAGAATCACCGTCTGAAGTGAATGCGATCGGTTGGGCTTGGTTCCAATTCGCACAAACTCCAGGTTGGTCAAACAACCCTGCTAAAGAGTTTAACGCTATTTTAGAAAACGAATGGCACGCTAACATGCCTAACTACGGTGACCTAGCGAAACCAAGAACGTTAGATGTGATGGCTGCTCTGAACCGTATGCGTAAATCTCAGTTCAAGCCTTCGAACTGATTTCGTTAAATATCGGATTTATTGTGCTTCTAGGTTTTTGAAGTTTTAATCTTCTAATTTACTAAAGCTTCTAAGCCACTAAATAAGCAAATTAACCTTCTATGGCTCTCATTCTGAGGGCCGTAAATTTATCTAACCTCTTTTGACCTAACCTCTAGTGTCGTCAAAACTCTTGAACTTTATAAATTCATAAAACCAATCTTTACATCAATTACTTATCATCTTTTGTAATGAGAAAATTAAAGGCACTGTTTACCGCCATCTAATGCTGTCGATCCCTCAAAACATGACACAGCTTTTACAAAACCCTAGTGATATTCAGATAAAGTCCCGATTCGACAAGTGTAACCAAATGTAACAGACCCTTGAGGCTTCAATGAATCATAAACGCGTTAAGATGCGTGACCATAAAATCGAAGTGAACCTATTCAAAAACCGCGTAATCGTCGCGTTTTGTGGGATCTTGATGTTCACTCTTGTCTTAGTCGGCAATCTATACCGACTTCAAGTTGAAAATTTTAAAAGCTATCAAACTCGTGCCGATGGCAACAGAATCAAAGTATTACCTATCGCCCCTACTCGTGGACTTATTTACGACCGTAACGGCGTGTTGCTTGCAGAGAACAAGCTTGTCTTTGATCTAACCATGATTCCTGAGCAAACCGATGATGTCGATGCAATGCTCACCAAGCTAGACAAATATGTCCCCCGTGATGCAGAGCAGATCGCTCGTTTCAAAAAACGCTATCACAACACCCGCCGTTTTAAATCTGTGACTATTCTAGAGAACTTAACGGAGGAAGAGATCGCCAAGTTCTCCGTGCACCAGTACCAGTTCCCCGGCTTATCTATCGATACCAGCTTAAAGCGTTTTTACCCGAATGGTGAGGTGCTTACCCATGTTCTTGGTTACGTGGCGCACATCAATGATAGCGATCTCAGAAAGCTTGAAGAACAAGGGATAGAAGCGAATTATCAAGCTACAACAATCATAGGAAAACTGGGTGTTGAACGTTATTACGAAGATATTCTGCACGGCACCAAAGGTTATCAAGAAGTCGAAGTAAACAGCCGTGGGCGAATAGTCCGAACCATTGAGTACGTGCCGCCAGTAGCCGGCAAAGATATCGTGTTAAATATTGACCTTGAGCTGCAAAAATACGTCTTTGAGCAACTTGATCACCGAACTGGAAGCGCGGTTATTCTCGATCCGAAAGACAACAGCGTGTTGGCGATGGCATCAAGCCCGAGTTACGACCCTAACCTATTTGTCGACGGCATTTCGAGTAAGAACTACCAACGTTTATTGAATGATCCGGCTCACCCGTTGGTTAACCGCACCACTCTAGGCGTTTATCCTCCTGCCTCAACCGTTAAACCATTTATGGCTGTGGCAGGACTGCAAGAACATGTCATCTCTGAAGATACCATCCGTAACGACCATGGCGTTTGGAGAATTCCTGGCTCTAAACGAAACTCTAAATCGTGGCGTGACTGGAAACGTTGGGGTCACGGACCTGTCGATGTCACTCAAGCCATTGAAGAGTCGGTAGATTCATTCTTCTATCAAACCGCTTTCGATTTGGGTATTGACCGAATTTCAAGTTGGATGAACCGATTTGGATTTGGTGAACCGACAGGCATTGATATCTATGAAGAAAGTACCGCCAACATGCCGACTCGAGAATGGAAGATGATGCGTTATCGCACCCCTTGGTATCAGGGTGACACAGTTCCGATTGGTATTGGCCAAGGTTATTGGACATCGACACCTATGCAACTTGCTAAAGCAACGTCAGTATTGGTTAATCATGGTAAGGTGATGCCACCTCATATCTTAAGAGCCACCTTAGATCATGGTGAAGATTTCAGTACACAACAACTTGTCGAACCGGAGCCAATGCCCTCAATCACCGAAGTACCGGATAGAATTTGGGATGTGCCAATCAATGCGATGCGACTCGTAAACCACGGTAATCGAGGCAGCGGCAGACGTGCATTTAAGGGAACTGAATACACGAGCGGCGGTAAATCAGGAACTGCACAAGTCTTTGATCTTGCGAAAGACCAGGTCTACAACTCGAAGAAACTCGCTAGACACTTGCTTGACCACGCGCTTTACACGGCTTTCGCACCGTATGAACACCCTGAATATGTCGCAACTGTGGTTATTGAACACGGTAACGGTGGCTCAAAAGTTGGTGCGCCTTATATCCGTAAAGTACTCGACTATGCCTTTGAACATAAAAGTGGTGAGAGCAAAGATCACTCCTAACACCAATAACTTAAGTCGCTACAGCACATAACGTAGTTACCCAAAACATAACGTAATAACGACAAAGCCCCACTTGTGTCACTCACAATGTGGGGCTTTCTGTTTTAGGGTTCTAAGCAATTAGACAGC
Source organism: Vibrio sp. 10N.261.54.A5 (assembly GCF_041471145.1). NCBI lineage: Bacteria > Pseudomonadati > Pseudomonadota > Gammaproteobacteria > Vibrionales > Vibrionaceae > Vibrio > Vibrio sp. 10N.261.54.A5. Next base: position 102,482 of record NZ_JBFRNU010000047.1, read on the forward strand.
TAAAAATGCCTGTCGATTATGAGCTTCTTAATACATGCCATGCTTCACAGAGCGTCTGAAATTTTGCGGTGTTGCCTTCGTCTCTGTCCGGATGCCATCTCAATGCCAGTTGTCGCCAACGTTTTCTAATTTCATGGTGTGTCGCGTCTAAAGGTAACTCAAACAGGTTCAATGCTCGACTTCGATCCATATCGAGTTCATCACCACCCACATACTTTCTATACCGAGTCCAAAATTCGTTCAACAGCCTTTTGACTTCACCTTCATCCGCTTCATAGTTAACCCAATTAATGTAGTATTCTCGAAGTGGGTCTTGATGATCGATGCTGTGACTGCTTCCGTGATAACGACCATTCATCAATTCGATGTCCATCGCTTGGACTTGGAGCCAACCATCTGGGTGTAAGGTTTCTTGAAGCTGATAAAGCGCATTCATGATAAGGAAGTTCTTTTTAAACAACTCTTTCTCAGGCACAGCATCCAACACTGGCACAAACCCAAGATCGTTCAGATGAGCTGCCAATGTGTGTACTTTCCATCCGCTTGGCTTTTGCTTAAGCACTTCCATTATCGGCCAAAGCAATGGGTTTTCCATATGGCAATGAAAGTTTGCTCTCACATCTTGATAATTCGACATAGTTGACTCAGTTAGCTTCTCTGAATTAATGGATTTCTAGAACTGTGGATACTATAAGTAACCTGTTTCGCATCCGTTGCGTATCTTCTTTAATTGAAAGCGATTTTCTAAGATTTGTCGAGCTTAAGGACAAACAACTTTCTAACGTTTGGCTTAAAGGCACCTTTTATCGTCAAAACTGAGTACCATTTCGTTGAATGCAACCATTAGGGCGTGTTGACCTTTCGCGGTTAAATTTTGTTCGAGATAAAAGCGTTTTAATCGCGGCGAGGGAGAAGTAGCCTAGTCATTCTAAGCAAATCTCCCTCAACAAAGAGTAAAACGCTTTTAGCCGAACCCTTCGGGCAGCGTTTGCTGGTCATTTCTACTACGTTATCGGCTTCTCATGTAGGCTAGCTACACATCGATGCCTCTGCCTTGTATAAATACCCAGCAACTCGCTGCAAAAATCAGCTCGAAAGATCAACACGCCCTAGTAATAAAGCCGCAATTCTTTGGTACGGATACAAAAAAGGTCAGCGACTTAGCTGACCTTTCACATCTATCCCAATTTTAGGGACGAAGCATTGAACTGACTAGATAACGCCAAGCTCTCTTAGACGTTCCATTAGGTATTCGTTTGCTGTGTACTTTTCAGATAGCACTACTTCTGGTTTCGGGTGAAGGAATAGAGGCAAAGAGATACGAGACTTCTCTTGGCGTTCACCTGATGGGTTGATTACACGGTGAGTTGTCGATGGGAAGTAACCACCAGATGCTTCTTGAAGCATGTCACCGATGTTGATGATCATGTTACCGAAGTCACATGGAACATCTAGCCACTCGTCATTTTGAGCTTTAACTTGAAGGCCCGGCTCGCTTGCAGCAGGAAGAACCGTCAGTAAGTTGATGTCTTCGTGTGCCGCAGCGCGGATTGCACCTGGCTCTTCATCACCTTGCATTGGTGGGTAGTGAAGAACACGAAGCAGAGTCTGTTCACTGCCGTTGATCATTTCTGATAACGCAATAGAGAATTTCTCTTGTACTTCTTTAGGAGCATGAGCTTCAACCCAACCTAGCAGCTTTTGAGCAAAAGCATTCGCACGTTGGTAGTAATCTAGAATCTGTTCTTTCAGCTGTTCAGGGATTTGGCCCCAAGGGTATACGTGAAAGTACTCTTTGATGTCTTTTACAGTGTGGCCTTTAGCAACTTCAGACACTGAAGGTGGAAAATATCCATCTTGTGTTTCAACATTAAAGTGGAAGTTCTCTTTCTCTTCAGAGATGAATAATTGGTACCAGTTTTCGTAAATTGACTCAACAAGCTCTTTCGGGATTGGGTGGTTCTTAAGAACACCAAAACCAGTTTCACGTAGAGAGCGAACAAATTGTTCTGCTGCGTCGTCAGCAAGGTAATCGACAGTTTCCAGTTTCATGACTTTCTTTCTTGTTATGTAGTAATAGAGCGATTTTAAGGATCGCTTTGTTGTAAATCAAACTTTTGTGAAACTCTAGCAACCGTTTGTCTAGATACTGGGCGATAACACCACTTTTCAACAAATCTGGTGATTAAGACCCAATTGAACACTGTTCATTATTGTGTAACACTATTAAAAACTTCGACGAGAGATCTTGATATGACAATCACGCCACTTGCTCAAAATCGACCATTGCTGTCATTGACGACGCTGTATCTGACTGTGTTTCTATTTTCAGCGTTCGCTCCCTCTTCAAGAGCGGTGTGGATTGCCGAAATTGTCCCAGCGCTCGCGATATTGGTGGGTATTTGGTGGTTATCAACAAAGCTCACCTTCACTAAGACAGCTTACGTTTTGATGTTTATCTGGCTGATTTTGCATACGATAGGCGCAAAATATACCTTCGCGGAAGTGCCATTTGATTGGTTCAATAACATGATAGGTTCAGAACGGAATAACTTTGACCGTGTCGCGCATTTCTCTATTGGCCTTTATGCTTACCCACTCGCTGAGTACTTGATTCGTAAAAAACTGGCTCAACCGGTGCTGGCATGTTTCTTTGCGCTATTTGCGATTATGAGTGTTGCTGCAGGTTATGAAATTATCGAGTGGTGGTACGCGGAGATCGCAGGTGGTGATGAAGGTATCGCGTTCCTTGGCTCACAAGGTGATATTTGGGATGCACAGAAAGATATGCTGTGTGATACCACAGGCGCAATTGTTTCGCTATTACTTCTTAAGCTTCAAGGGCGTGTCAGAGCTTAAAGCTTTATTCTGAGTATCAAAAGTAACGTTGAAATGCCAAACACAAACTGTGCTGTGGCATTTTTTGTTTCACCGTGGCGGGTTATTTCATCGTTACCTTACCACCAACAAACTTGTAGGCTGGCGTACCTCGAACCAAAGTGTCACGCGCAAATTCAATCCCGCATTCAGGGCACACACATGGCTCTGTCGTGAAATCTTCAACGATACGCTCCTTAAAACATTTCACGAGTGCACCTTTGCCATCTTTCCGATACTTAAAAAGCTGCGTTTTACATTTGGCACAGAAAATCTGAACCGTCTTGGTCGGTTGTTTCTTGTTTGGTTTAGCCATAGAAGTTAATGATTGAACTCTTTATTTCTTAAGTTTAGGGGCGACAAGAACCAAGCTTATCCCAAGAAGTATAACGGTTGATGAGACTATAAATTGCATAGTGACAGGTTCAGATAACAGTAATACGCCACCAAGTGTCGCGATAACTGGAACAGAAAGCTGTGCAATAGACGCAACCACGGTATTCAGTTTTTTCACTACGTAATACCACAAACTATAACCGATACCAGAAGCCACAGAGCCCGATATAACCGCGTAAATCAAACCTTGCTCAGTGATAGACACTTGCGTTAATGCATTAGGTATTAAAACTAATAAGCTCAATGCCACAAGGATAACTAGCGAGCTGAATCCAAAGTTAGCGGTGGTCGATTGCAGTGCGTTTGACGATTTCTTTCCTGCCAATGTGTAAATGCCCCACCCAATTCCGGCCAGAGACATCAAGATAATAGAAACTAAGTCGGGTGCTTGAGTCGATTCCGTTGGCATTAACAAATAAACAAGCCCTGCCACAGATAACAAACACCCGCCCCACTCAATGAGCGACATTCTGTTTCCAGAAAACAGGTGCGCGGCAATCATCGTAAATTGCACTGCGACAAACAACACCAGAGCACCAAGACCTGCGCCGAGCTCTAAGTAAGCAAACGAGAAACCAAACATATACACGAGCAGTGACAGTATTGACGTGAATTGAAACTGTGATTTTAGCCTTGTGTATAGCGATGTGTTGTTTGTTAACACACGTCTAGCTTTAGATTGGGAAGACAAAGTTAATAAAATCAGAAGCGTAAGCGCACCAGATAAGATGCGAACGATCGAAAAGCTCAAAGGATCGATCGTTTGATCCATTAAGGCCCAGCGACACAAAACTGAATTCGCAGCAAATGCCACCAGCGTAATAAATGTAACCATCAGAGTTTGCATCGTTTTTCCTAAATGAGTTATTTGGTCCTAACTGAGTTTTCTTGGATTTCAATCAACGTCAGGCTTCACCCAAACTTGGCTAAAGTCGAACCAACCTAATGCATTACATTTCGCGTTTTGCAACGTACCACATTGATCTTTATTAACGCCTAACCAGCAATGGAACATCGGGATCAATTGATTGCTTTGGACCAGTTGTTTACCTAACTGTCGTGCTGGGAATTGCTCGAATTCACCAGAACGCCAACGGTCAATCATGTGACACCATTGGTCGAAGTCCTCTGCCGGGCTAGATTCATCAAGAAAACTGTAGTCCATTAGCCAACCGGCTAAAGCGTCGTCTCTGTTATTAGCGATACCCATAGGGTTAATCCAAATATCGACATCATCAGCGTGTGGAGGATCGGTTTCGTAACCGTAAAGATCAACATCGACGTTGTATTGCTTCAGCATCGTGACAATCGCCTTGGCAAGCGTTGGAAACATTGGATGTTGGCATTGATACGCCAATCTTATCGTTGGTTTGGAATTTGCTGGTGGACAAACGGGCACTTTTAACTTTATGTCATACCAACCGGGTTTTATCCCATAAGCGTGTAACACGCCCAAATCGATAACAGTCTCTTTTGGAATATGAACAAACAGATCCGCCGCATTCAACGCGTTAGATAAAAACTGTGCCCATGCGGGATCTTGTGCAATACCCTTCTTTCTATTGAGCAGTAAATACGTGCAACCAGGATCGAGTTCTACTTCATCGCTATCGCCACGGTCGGCCATAACAGGCTTAGATAGGCTTGGGTAAACCATTGAAGAATAAGCCTCATCCACCACCCAAACTTCAACGCGATCAATTAACGGTCTGAAACCAAAGTACCCATTGAAAGCGGTTAACACGAGTTGTTTCTCGTCGTTCTTTTCAATGCGATAAGGTCCCGTTCCAATCGGTCGAATATCGTAGTCTTCACCACGTAAAGTGATCGGTAATGTGACTTTAGCGACCGATTCCGTTAGTGCGAGGGGAAAATACTTGTCTGGACGTGTGAGAAAAACATCTACTACACAATTTGCAGGTGAAGAGACATCTTTGATATGCGAAAACATGTTGAGAGGTTCGAGTGCAAGCAGTGTATCCACAACATGATTGGTTAACAGAGGTTCCCCGTTATGGAAACGAACACCGGGTCTCAAGAAGAATCGCCATTGGTAATCGCTGATTTTTTGCCATGAATGAGCAAGATCGGGTTGAAGTTGGTCATTCTCATCTAGACGAGTCAACCCACTGAATACCTGACAAGCGATATGTTGCTCTGAACGACGCATCGATTTGGTTGGGTTAAGCATTGAAAGCGGCCGGTAATAAGGCAAACGAATAACTTGTTCGCCTTCTTGATACTGTACGCCCAAGTAGTTTTGAATAACTTGCGTGAGTTTGGCAGCATTGTGATCAAGCACTGACAGCGCCTGTCCAATTTTTCCTTCCTGCAAGTAGCGTCTTGCTAAGTTCTCGCTGACATCACAACGATTCTGTTTAAAGATAAGTTGAGATAACTTCCCTCGACCAGCTGCAGGTAACCATTCTACCCACCCTTCTTCTTCAAGCTTGTTGAGTACCATTCGGGCATTACGACGGGTACAACAAAGCACATCCGTGATGTCGTCGAGTTGAACATCAGAATCTTTACCATCGAAGTATTCAAACAGGGTTTCAAATTGAACGCGAAGTCTTGGGCTGCTCATAAAGAGGAAAACTTATTCAAAGGACATTGAATTCAGTTTCCCTATTTTATGGCGTAAAATCAATATTACGGACACGATTTTATTGTGAATTATTGAGTACGACATCCTAAGGTGTTATTCAATTTGAAGGGTTAAGTGCTTTTACAGTAAAGGATTACATCACATCGCAGCCAATTTCATTGGCGATTTCACGGAGCTGCTGTTCATCGTCTAGTTTTATCGACCATTTACACTCAGAACCGTTGGCTGAAATGACATTTGCCCCTTTTCCAATCAGTTGAATTGCGTCAACTTGAGCTTGCAAAGTGACTCTATGCTCACCATCTAAACGAACAACCAACTCATGTGCGGTTGCGATGACTTTTCCACTTTTAAACGTTATGACCATGGGCTTCTCGGGTTACTTCTTTAAATACGAATTGCTTGTTCTAAGTACTGATTACTTCTTCTAAAGACAAAACCAGCGTACGACTACCTAGTCTGTTATCTTTTATGTTTCTTCACGGCAATAGTTAAGCGGCTGGTACAAACTAAGCGTTGACGATCATCAGTGATATTGATCTGCCATACTTGAGTAGAGACGCCCAAGTGAATAGGCTCAGCAGTACCGATGACGTGTCCTTCACGCATTGACCTTACGTGGTTCGCATTGATATCGAGCCCAACGCAATAATAGCCTTCTGGTACGCAGAAGTTTGCAGCCAATGAGCCAAGCGTTTCTGCTAGCACAACCGATGCGCCGCCATGAAGCATACCCAGTGGTTGGTGCGTAAAATGACAAACCGGCATGGTTGCCACCAAAGAGTTGTCATTTACTTCGGTGTAAACAATGTTGAGGTGTTCAATTAAGGTATTTTTTGAGGTCGCGTTGAAGGTATCTAGGTCAACGGGCTTTTTCCAAATACTCATGTGGGTTCCTTAATTATTGATCTTGTTATCGCGTGCATAGCTTTTTTCTATATTACTGGCTGTTAGTTATCTTACAGCCCTTAGTTATTACGCAAGTTGATGTTAACATGCATAAAAACCGAATACACAGAGGATATTGTATGACGTCATGGATGAAGTTTGCCTCGCTTCTCACACTTGCAGGCCTAACCGCGTGTAGCGCTTCTCCGACAGGCAGAAACCAATTGCTGCTTTTTTCAGATAAAGACATGTCTCAGCTTGGAGCACAGTCTTTCGAACAAATGAAAAAAGAACAACCCATCAGCAAAGATGCCAAAACTAACGCTTATGTACAGTGCGTAGCGAACAGCATCACTCAATATATTCCTAAACAAGGTTTTAGTGAATGGGAAGTTGTTGTGTTTGATAGTGATCAAGTGAACGCATTCGCCCTACCTGGCGGAAAAATCGGTGTATACACAGGGTTACTCAATGTTGCAGTAAACCAAGACCAACTCGCGACGGTTATCGGTCACGAAGTGGCACACGTTTTAGCGGACCACAGTAATGAGCGTCTATCTCAGTCTCAAATCGCTAATACTGGCTTATCTATTACTAGTGTCGCGTTAGGCGCATCAGAATACAAACAGTACCAAGGAATGACAATGGCAGCCCTAGGTTTAGGTGTTCAATACGGGGTTATTCTACCGTATGGCCGAACTCAGGAATCAGAAGCCGATGTTGTTGGTTTAGAATATATGGCTCAGGCAGGGTTCGATCCTAAACAGAGCGTCGACTTGTGGCAAAACATGGCGAAAGCATCAGGTGGTAGCCAACCGCCAGAATTGCTGTCTACGCACCCTTCCCACAGTACGCGAATCAAAGATCTACAGGCGACGATAAAAACGTTACCTCAATCGGGTTCACCAAGACCAAATTGCAAAGCGTAATTTTACATTTGTTTAGACGCTAAACTTCGAATACAAAAATGCCCTATCCATATTGTTTAGGGCATTTTTTTGTTTTTGATTCTTGTTAAGTACCAAGAATTTGCAATGGTAGGCGTAATAGCTGATCACCAGTAGATGCAAAATACCAGATAACACCGATCAAACTGCTCACTAGACCCACATACCAAACAAACGACACGACTTGACCGTATTTGTCTAATGGCAACAAGTGACTGTGGTGACGCCCTTTCCATTCGAATAGTATTTCCACACTGCCCATAATCAATAAGAAGCCAAACAGGGTTAAATTCAACTGATAACTCAGTACCACGCCAGCAATAGCGGCCGCAACACACAGGACAATACCAAGTACACTGTTCATCGAGAAACTGATACTTTTTAGTACATGTCCGCCATCGAGAGGCAAAATCGGTAATAGATTAAATAAGTTTAATAACGCGTTAAATACCGCAAGCCCCGCGAAGAACATTTCACCAGTCGCCCAGTACAACACCATAAATATCAACGACAATATCAAGCCAAACAATGGTCCCATGATCGAGATAACCACATCTTGCCAGCGCGTATTGATCTTTTCATCGGATAACGCCAAGCCACCAAGAAATGGTATCAAATAGATCCCTTTGGTTTTCATGCCGAAGTATTTCATCGCTCTAATATGACCGTACTCATGGAACATTAAACAGGCGATTAAGGCCAAAGCGAACTGAATTGAAAACAACCATGAATAGGCCGCTAAACTCGCAGAAGCAAGTACGACCTTGATTAGCTTGGCGCTTTTAAGCGCTTTCATACCAAGCGACACCAACCCAATTAAGCTAAAACGCTTCTCTGGTTTAGGAGCGACAACAGGAGTTTGTTGTTCAATATCTTTGGTGTTTCGATTGCCTTCGGTAATGGTTTGCCCATTCACCGACGCTTTATACGTCATCTCAAACGGTTGCCACTGAACGGTCGATTCAACGTGACACTGCAACGTTTCTTCGCCAGCGCGTAGTGTAAATTCGTGTTTTCGGGCGTCTTCTTGGTCTGTGGTCGCATCTAATTGAGATACCAAAGTGTTATCCCAATACAACTGTTGCCACCCTGCCATTGATCCTTCTAAACGAAGCGGTTTTCCAAGAAACTCTATCGCGAGTAATTCCAAACTTAAAATTCCAATTTAATGACTTCTAACGAGTGTCGATATTATGCCGATTTAGCGAATGGTGGTAAACAGAAACAAAGTTGTTACATATTGAGCTATTGAACACTATTTATACCGCAACGATGCATAAACACTCTGGTCACACCTCCAACCATGAATAAATTATTGATTATACTTATATTATCGATGTTAAAGTGCCGCCCCTTTAAAACATAACCTCACAAAATAACAACTCTTTCTTTGACTTTATATAAAACATGAATTTAACATGCCATTTACATTAGAGCTTCAACACCAAAAATGCTCAGTGTGTTTTCAAACCATAATAACGAAATTCGATGCCCTAGGAGGGTCAAGGATGAAAACAATACAACGCTCTCTCGTTTCACTTTCAGTACTATTTGCATGTAACTCACTTGCGGCTGGTTTCCAAGTTGCTGAGCATTCTGCCTCAGGTCTTGGTCGTGCCTTTTCAGGTGAAGGTGCAGTAGCTGATAACGCGAGTGTACTAGCGAGAAACCCCGCCGCAATGACCCTATTTGATACAGCCCAATTTTCAGGCGCGGTTTCTATCGTTGATCCAGAGGTTAACGTTTACGACGTTGACGCTAACGAGCATTCAAAAGATGTTGCTCCATTACAAGTCGTGCCAGCCGCATATTACATCAGCCCAATCAACGAAAAATGGGCTTGGGGTATCGGTATGTTCACCAATTATGGTGTTGCTACGGATTACCCTGATGACATCTCGGCAGGTGATATGGCTGGTGATACGTCGCTCTTATCTGTAAATCTAAATCCAAATATTGCGTATCGCGTGAATGAATCATTTAGCGTTGGTGCAGGTTTAAACCTTGTGTATGCGGAAGCTGAACTTACTCGCCATAAAGGCGAGCTCGCTAACTTTGTTGGTGGAAATCCATCTGACAAACTTATAGGCATGACCGGTGAAACATTTGCCTATGGTTGGAATGTTGGCGCGATGTATGAGCTGAACGAAAACAATCGCTTTAGTATCGCTTACCGCTCTTCTGTTGATCTTGATTTCGATGACGGTGAATTTACCAGCTACGATTCAGGTAGAGCAACATCTCCCAAGGTTGATGGTCGTCTTCAAATCGAGCTTCCTTCTATTCTGGAGCTTTCAGCATTTCACCAACTTAACGAACAATGGGCAATTCACTACGGTTGGCAACAAACTGATTGGAGTACTTTTAAGGAGTTAAAAGCAACAAGTCCAGATTGTACTGACAACGGTGTAGTAGGTCAGTGCTTCTACAAACCTGAAAAATATGAAGACAACAATCGATATTCACTAGGCGCAACGTACCAACTAAACAGTAAGTGGACATTAAGAGCTGGTTACGCTTATGACGAACAAGCTGGTGAAGCAACTTTAAGCATTCCTGATAGTGATCGTATGTGGTATAGCGCTGGCTTCACTTATGTTTGGAGCGAAAATATGACTGTCGATGCAGGATTCGCACTTGTTGTAAGTGATGACGGTGAGTTCACTGAGACAAATGGCGCTCAGCAAGAAAGGACTTTCGAAGCAGAAGGTACCGCTTACCTTTCTTCAGTTCAGCTTAACTACACTTTTAACTAAATCAGGATCGTATCATGAAACGTAACTTTAAGATCTCTCTACTATGTTCAGCGATCCTGCTAGCAGGTTGTGGCGACAACACCGAAAGTTCGGTAACAAGTAACCAACAACTTGAAGCCTATCTAGAAACGTCTTTGGCAAGAGCGACAACTCAAAAAATGCTCTTGCAAGGTAGTAATGCATCAGTTCCTTTAAGCAATAACCTATTATTTGACTCTACAGATGGCACGTTAGCGATCCCAACAGGTGGCGACGATAGCATTTCTAACCCAAAAGCAGCATTAAATTATGCCGATGGTTTTTCGACCAGCATGCCAATTTACATCGAGTTTGAAGGCGACGGTTTTGGTGATACTCCTGGAGTTGTTACTTCCGGAGTGACATTGTTGAAGCTTTCTAAAAAGCTAACAGACACATCCACAGCGGCTCAAGTACCAACACCTGTTGCTAGCTCTGAATACAAAGTTTACAAAGTAGGCTCAAACCTAGCAATTACACCTAATACTCCTTTTGATGAGAAGTCTGAATATTTGCTTGTTGTTACTGATGACGTTACAGATGTAAATGGTAACCCAGTAGGTACATCGCAAAGCTATGCGGCTCTCAAAACAGCCACTAAAACTTATTCAACCGGTGACTTAGCTAGTGCGCAAACTTTAATTAAAGGTCAAGAAGCTATAGCTGCCGCTGTTGGTATTGATGCGGAAAAGATTGTGTATTCAGCTTGGTTTACTACAACTTCTGTTGGTGATGTTCTTGCCTCTACAGCATCGTTGATTGGCGGAATGATTGATGCTGGGGCCCCACTTTCGACTTATTGGAATGGCAGCGCAAACCCAAATAATATCGATCTGACAAACGCTTACAATCTTAGTTTAGATTCCTCATCAACAACACCATTTGCTACAGCAATCGCTGCAGATGCTGACTTTAAAAAATATCTTGCCGATGACGATGCAACAGAAAATGCCACTTTGATTGGAGGGATAAATCTCCTTTACTCTAACGCTGGTATCAGCACTACGTCGGTAAACGTGACTAAAGGTACTGTTCAACTCCCATATTTCTTGGAAACCGATCCAACTAAGTTCTCTACAACGCCATTTGCATCAGCATTGGACAGTTTAGCGGTTATAAAAAGCGCACTAACGGATAACTCTACAAGTTCTTTCGTTGGTGGAGAGTTGGTTAAATTAGGATTAGACCCAACAAACCTTAACGCAGCTGATGTCACGACTTTAATGGGAAAAACACTCACAAAGGACGCAAGTGGAACAGCTCTAGATAGTGATCGCATTGTCACTCAGTATTCACCAATACCACAAATTAAATCACTTGAAGCTGTTGATGTGCTTTTGTTTACTCCTGTAACTGACCCAATAACCGGGGTTGTAATCTACCAACACGGTATTACCTCTGTAAAAGAGAATGCGTATGCGTTTGCGGCAAACTTAACGGCTGAAGGTCTTGCTGTCATTGCAATTGACCACCCTATTCATGGGTCTCGTTCACTTGCCGGAGGTGCTATTTCAACTAACGATAATGCTCTGTACTACTTGAATCTAAGCGCTTTGCCCGTTGCGCGTGACAACATCCGTCAAAGTGCACTTGATGTAATAGGTCTTCGTATGGCACTTGAAAAAGTGGGGAATGACTTTACTGGTACACCATTAGCCGGAGTTGATGTAAAAGACACAACCGTTAAATTTATGGGCCACTCATTGGGCGGTATTACTGGATTTACGTCAGTAGCTACATCTGAAATTGCTGGTACACATAAATTTAGCTCGGCGGTATATGCTAATTCAGGTGGGCACATTGCTGAATTACTCTTCGCATCGGAAACCTTTGGCCCCGAAATTAAACACAATCTAGCTAAACAGTTAAATGCAACGTATCGGGATTCAGTGGCTTCAGCTTGTACTGCGGCTGACATTGAAGATGGCGATTGCTATACCGCTTTTGCTAAGGAAAATCCAACTAGTGCCGCAGCAATTGAAACTGAATTAGTTGCATTTAAAGTCGCCGCTCAAACCCTTATTGACACGGTCGATCCACATTCAATAGCAAACACTGAGGACCAGTCATCAATTAGCTCTAGCTATCCAACGTTGTTGATCCAGTCGCAAAATGATGAAACGGTACCAAACAATGGCAATGATGATAATGGTGCACCGTTATCATATACGGCTTCATTTGTTGGCTCTGAAGGGTTAGATTCGACGTTAGGATTGACTGACTCAACAAAAACTAGCCCTTCAACTGGGAATCGTGTGTTTGTTCAATATAACGAAATAGCTAAACACTCAACGATCATCGGACCGCAAGCAGACCTTTCTGATGCCACTCATACCCTATCAATGAGAGCTCAAGTAGCTGATTTCTTAGAATCGGATAGCCTTGATGCAGCAGCACTGGATGCTTTATTGGAATAACTAAGACTTAAGCTTTTCACTAAACCAAATGCCAGCCTAACCGCTGGCATTTTTGTCTCTGTCGTTCGAACAAGTCCCCTAGTTGACCGTTTGCATAAAACTTTAAAACACAAATGGTTGATCTCAGCTAAAATTAATCAAGACAGAATACCGTACGACCTCTTTCTTTATTGTAAATAAAGTGGATAATAGCCCCGTAATTTAATACCTAATAAATGTGAGTCCATTATGTCTTCTGAAGCTACTATGCTAGAACGCTGCCAATCTAAATGTGAACTATGTGGTTCTGATTCTTCTCTTACTGCATACGCAGTGCCGCCACACAGCCACGTAACAGTGGATCACGGCATCATGGTATGTGACAAATGTCTTGGTGAGATTGACGATCCTAAAGATATCAACCACTGGCGTTGTCTGACTGACAGCATGTGGAGCCAGGAAGCGCCAGTTCAAGTAACGGCATGGCGTCAACTTACTCGTCTGAACACAGAAAGCTGGGCTCAGGACGCGCTAGACATGATGTACCTTGAAGAAGAAACATCAGTTTGGGCACAAATCGGCATGTCTGCTGATGACAAGCCTCTTGATGTGAATGGCGTTGAACTTAAGAAAGGTGACGACGTAACAGTAATCAAAGACCTGCCAATCAAAGGTACTAACCAAGTGATTAAGCAAGGTACTGTTATTCGTGGTATCAGCGTTGGTGACGATCCTAAGCTTGTTTCTGGTAAAACAAACGGCGGTCAATCAATGTACGTAATCGCTGAGTTCTGCCGTAAGAAGTAATCTTACTGTAAGAAAGTGATAGAAAACGAAAAGGCGCTAATTGGCGCCTTTTTTCTTGGAAAAATTTAACCTATTCCGTTGTTCTAGAAACCACTGCCTACGTTAAAGTAGATAGCGCGTTCTTCATGGCTTTGCGCATAATCCATCCCAAGGTGCAAACCGTAACGTCTCGCGATTTGGTATCGAAAGCCGACACCTCCGGCATTGACGGTACTGTCGTGGCTTATGCCGTTATCTTGCTTTGCAACCCCTGAACCGTAAAACCCAGACACCTTCCAACGATGAGTGATGCTATACGTCAATTGGCCTTGAATTGTTTCAATCTCATCTCCTTGGTACCGATAAGATGACACCCCGCGTAACGACACGTACGGTTTCGCTGTGGGTGATACAAACAGGTCTTGCTGTTCGAAGCTTTGATAATTTGCAGCCAAGCCTAACGTCCATTTATTGGCAATTGGGATATAGGCTTCGCCATCTATGTTCAAATTTCGGTAATTGTAATCACTGCCAATCGCATCGTCGTACACCATGTAATCTGCAGACAATTTGTAACCTTTGGTTGGATAAAATAAATTATCTCTTGTGTCATATTCAGCCTCCAACCCTAAACCAGAAGTAACCGATTCGTTACCCAAAATTCGGTCTAAAACCATGTTATCAAATTCAATCTCAGACTTAGCTAATAACTGCTTTATTCCCAACATCCAAGGCGTATGCCCAATCCGGAACTGCACCTTTTGTGAAAGTACGGCTACCGAAGTTGACGTGCCTATTCTAAGGTCATGATCTATGGGGCCCCAGTTGATTGATGTGTACAAATCCAAATTCGCAACACCAAAGCCGCCGCCTCCTGTGTAACGAATGGAATCATTCATCCAAGATCGTCTATGGCCACCAAATACAAACCAAGTTTCGTTCTCTGTCCCTACTGCGCCCACTACTGACATTGCTGAGGGTACTAACTGCGCACCACCATCTATGGCAGAAAGAGCAGCTTGCTTTCTTTGTCGCTTTTCCTCATCCGTCTCATGTAAAAACAAACCAGCCACACCGCCGCCGTACCCCACCGCAGGCTCGGTAATCAAAATTGGGATAGGCAAAAAGCCATATGCGTTTTCCGCAAGGTGATGCCCCATATCAAATTGACCATCAACAGGATCATAAAACGATGCGAAAGAAGATGTTGTAAATAAAAAGCAGGAAAGAAGAACAATGCCGCCGCAGCGAGTCATAAAATTTGCCTCATAAAAAAGACCGGGTGACGAAACCCGGCCGAAAGTTTGCTTCCTTGCAATAAACATAGAAATTAAACACTTATTGCCAATAAAGGGGGTCCTTAATCGACGGGCATAGAATAGGCCAAATAATGGTGTTGCCCTACTCCTATATAGAGGATGTCGCCCTACAAAATTAAAGAGCTTTCGAGATGACAGAAACGCAAAAGGCTCATATAAATGAGCCTCTATTAATAAGTTACCTACATTCTTCCTTTGCTAATATTGACTCAATACTCGATCAACATGTTCTTGTATAACAGATAAAACCGATAATTTTACATCCTTCACTTGCTTAGAATGATTGCACCAAAGCGCAAAACCGAATTTGAATCCTTGGTGCATTTCAGACGACTGTATAGGTTCAATGTCGTAATGGGAAAATTCAGAATGAGCAAACGTTTTTGGTAACAGTGCCCACCCTAAACCGGCTTCAACCATTTTAATAACTAACGCCAATTGATCGACTTCTTCGTTATCGGAGCTGATGGTTACTTTTTCTGACATTCCCTCTTCAATAAACGATCTCAAGATAAACTGCTTTGAATTTCTTAACGCTAAAAGTACATCCTCTTGCGCCAAAGATGAGAACTCACCATTTTTTTGAACGAATGGGGAAAACTCAATGTGACCTAGAAAAGTCGCATCAAAGCTGTGTATACCCCGGCTGTCATGCACATTGACTAATCCAAAGTGGTACTCGCCACTTTGAAGGCCCTTCTTAATATCCTTTTTGTTTCGGATTAAAAAGTTCACTCGCATCATCGGGAAATCACGACGCAGTTTCTTTCGAATATCCAAAAGCATTTGATGAGGTATCACACCAGAATAAGCAAAGGTGATGTTTTCCAACCCGCCATAAGAGAGGCTCAATGCTACCTTATCGAAGGTACGAGCTTGTTCAATGGTTTGTTTAGCGTAATGGTAAAGAAGATGCCCGTCTTCTGTCGGCTTTACAGAGCGCCCAACCCTTTCAAATAGGCTTACCGCGAGTTGGTCTTCAAGGTTAGTAATAACCTGCCCGATTGTCGTTCTGTGTTTATTGAGTTTAACGGCGGCTTTGCTGAAAGAGAGTTGGTCATAAACGGTAACGAACGCGAGAAGTTGTTCAATGCTGAAATTCATTTTGTTGTGCTTACTTTTAATCGTTATGTATTTAAATTATCACAGGTTGGCGAAATATCTACTTTGTCAGAATAATATTAGTGAAAATAATTCGTCAATTTGAAACAAAAAAACCTACTTAAGCTAGTAGGTTTTATCGTTGATGTCAAACGAATAACTTAAATGTATTCGATAATTCGAGCTAGATAGTTAAAGTCCCCAGAATCACCGTGGTAATTACGGTAAACATCGACACTGAAATATCTAGGTTGGTCCACTTGAATATGCTCAGCAACTCGCTGCTCGATGGATTCTAGAGTTTCACCTGTTTGCGAGTAAATGTATTTCTTGGTGGTCTTTTGAAGCTGGCGTTCTTTAGCTTCTTTGTGTGTGACGTAATTGTTCACGTCAACCCACTGACCAATGTAGTCAATCTCCACGTAGTCTGAATTTTCTTCAACCATGAACAACGCCGCTTCTTGTTGAACGTCGGCCAGTTGTAGCATGTCGTTATCGACTTTTTGCTGTTCCATTGAGGTCACATTTTGTGCCATGGCAGCGCTAGACGTTGCCATGATAAGTAGCGCTAAAACTGTTTTATTCATTTTACGATATCCCTAAATTAAGGTAATTCTGTTACCCAAGGTTTGCCCTGAGTTGCTTTGTGATAACCATATTCGTATATGGTTAATAAATAGTGTTCATCAAACATGTCTTTGGTTCGTTTGGCGTAACCAAAGTCGTGCTCGATGTAAGTAAATTGCATATCAATGTTGTTGATTTCACTGATGTATTTCATTCGATATAAATCACCACGTGTTTGAGCAAGAGTCAGGCTTGATACGCTCTTTGCTACTAAATCTAGACCCTTATCTCTCAGCGAGTGGTACGGCGCTTTCAGTGCTCCATTTCGAATAACATCGAGCTGTGGTGGTTTTTCTAACCCAAGAGCATCTGAGATCTGCTGATAGTCGAAGTTAGATGGATTGAAAAATACTTGAGCGGCTAAACCACCATCGACGTGAAGTTCTTCATAACTTTTACCTTCGTACTTCACATTGATAAACTGCGGTGGGAAGACTCCAGGAATAGAAGCACTTGCTGCTAAAACCTTATATATAAGTTCAGACTTATCTGGCATGTCACTATTTGCAATTGCGCCCACATTCCAAATGACAAGCTCTCCAGAATCAAAGTGTGTGCTACCAATAAACAAACGCTTACCGTTGCGGTGTCGCGCAGCAATTTGCTCGATCATCGGTTCAGGGAACGCCTGAGCGATAAATTGATTCAAGTTTTTACCGTCAGTAAAAGCATCTTTAAACACGGTGTTTAAAAAGTTCTTTTTGCCGAGCACTGATTTGTCATTGATGTTTAACATCACCTCCTTCATCTTCGGAAATGCATCTCCGCCGATGAATACAAATGGTGCCATTAGCGCTCCTGCACTGATGCCAGTAACTATTGAGTAGTCTTTCAATTGGCCAGATTCTTCCAGCCCTATCAAAATACCGGCTCCAAAGGCTCCGTTCGCGCCGCCTCCTGACAAAGCTAAGATATTTAGTTGCTCACCTGACACTTTAATTGGCGTTGTTTGATCGATTGGAGAGTATAAGAAGTCTGGGTTCTCACTCGCCCACATACGCAATGGCTCTTTTACTGATATCGCTTCTTCTACAACCACTTCTTTGTAATTGTCTTTGTGTACGCGTACATCCAACGTGTGGGGTGAGCTACATGCCACTACAAGTAATGACAAAGCAACGGTAAAACCCGAGGAAATTAGACGGTTCATAATTAGGCTCATTTAATGTTCTCTAAAATGATTCAGAGACTCTGTTTAATCAAAAGAACAGCTATAAACAGAGAAGTTAATAAATAGGGATAAAGTGAAGTCCGTCTCTTTCTGGGAGTAATATAGCTAGGTTTAGTCTTAGCTCGTAATCTCGTTTGTAGGATGCGACCCATCGAATAGGTACACCCTCCACCACTATCGGAGTTAAACGCTCTACCCGATTTTGACCACGTTGAAATCGTGGGTAGGCTCTACAAATTCATATTGTGCATTGATTGTTTGTAGCTCCCAAGTGCCATAGCTTTTAGTTAGCTCCAACACACCATAGACCGCGTTATTTGCATGTCGGAATGCAGCTACGGGAGACATTCTCTTTATTAACCCTGCGGTAAACAGGCCAGAGATAAGGTCACCGACACCAACCGGTTGTTGAGCAAATTCAATGTTCGGTCGTTGGGCTAAATAACATGCCTTTTTCGTTGCTAAAATCATACTGAACGCGTCATCGGGTAATGAGTGAAGATGCTTCACGAGCACCATCTTTGGACCAAGCTCCAATGCTTTCTTACATGCTGTAACCGCGTCATAAAGGGAGAGGATTTTAATGCCGGTCAATTCACTTAGTTCAAATTGGTTTGGCACTATAACATCGGCTATAGGAAGCAAGTGTTTAGTAATGGCGGTTCTAACGCCATCCTCAACGATACAACCTTTATCTGGGTCACCCATTACAGGGTCACAAACATAGAGTGCACTGTGGTTCTTTTCTTTAACTAAATTAACCGACTCGGCAACCGCTTTACATTGGTCTGCGCTTCCCTGATAACCCGATAGGATCGCACCACAGTCTTTCAGTACGTTGATGTTGTCTAAGCCTCGAATCAAGTTTCGAATATCATCTGAGCCGAATGTTTGCCCGGTCCAACCTTGTTGATATTGAGTGTGATTAGAGAACTGAACAGTGTGGATTGGCCACACATCGAGTCCCATTCTTTGGATTGGAAAAACCGCAGAACTGTTTCCTGCATGCCCGTAAACCACGTGAGATTGAATAGAAATAATGCTTTTCATGCGTCGCTCTTTCAGTTTGAAATGGATTTGAATACTTGGATAAGACGACTAAATAAACACAACGGAACATCAAGATAGGAAGTTTTATCGATCTAACCACTGTGCTTATTTGGTCGGAATAGCCTCGACATCGCCGAGGCTTATTCTTAATGAGTTGGACGTCATCGGCTTTAAATCATGTATTTGATTCTAAGCCAGACTTGAACTTATGCGTCTTGAAACTCAGCGAAGTACTCATCCAATACAGTGCGTGTTGCACGGCCGATTAGCTCGTACTCGTGGTGAGTAAGGTTCGCTAGTGATACACGTACTGATGCGTGTACTGTGTCGAAACCTTTACCAGGTAGTAAGATTACGCCGGTTTCGTGAGCAAGACGGAATAGGAAGTCTTTACCTTTCTCGTTAGCTTTGAACCAGTCGACAAACTCTTGACCGTAAAGTTTGCCACCTAGCGTGTCTAGCTCTAGTAGTGTGTAGTAATCCACACGGTCTTTGTTCTCTTCGATTGCTACACCCATGTTTTTGTAAAGCGTTGTGTAGCGCTCACGGATGATGCGTTTACAAGCGGCTTTGTAGCGACCTTCTGAGTCCATTAGACAAGTTAATGCAAACATCGCCATTTGTACTTGTTGTGGTAGAGACAGACCTGCAGTATGGTTCAATGCTACGCTGCGGCTATCAGCAACGATACGGTCGATGAATTTGATGTCACGTGGCTCTGGAGTTAGCGTTTTGTAACGGTCGTCCAATTGGCACTGTGTCGCTTCACTGAATGAGCGAAGTGTATCGTCGAACACGTTCTCATCGTGAATACCGATAGTGCCTAAACGCCAGCCTGTTG
>NZ_JBFRNU010000048.1:0-7920 GCF_041471145.1 Vibrio sp. 10N.261.54.A5
GTGTTGGCCTGCCCCAGTTTCAGCGATGATTTCCTGCTTACCCATACGTTTTGCTAGCAATGCTTGACCAAGTACTTGGTTTGTCTTGTGGGCGCCACCGTGAAGTAGATCTTCACGCTTAAGGTACAGTTTGGTTTTTGTGCCTTTAGTTAGGTTACGAGTCAACGTTAGTGCCGTTGGACGACCAGCGTACTCTTGAAGAAGCGTCATGAATTCGCTGCGGAACTCAGGATCGGCTTGTGCATCGATAAATGCTTGTTCAAGTTGGTCTAGTGCTGGCACTAGGATCTGCGGTACGTATTGACCACCGTATTCACCAAAGTAGGCATCGAGTTTAGCCATTGTGTTATTCCTTCAATTCTACTGATGTGTATTCACACCAAGTCATTTAATCTTGTTTGAGCTTCGCAAAAGGCAAAGCTCACAAATATGTTTTTAGTTTCTGCTTTCTAATTTCTAGCGCCGAGTTTGGACTAGTAATTGCGAATCGCTGCAAAAGCACGTTGCAGTTTGTCTGCGTCTTTTTTTCCTGGAGCGGATTCAACGCCAGAGTTTAGGTCTAATCCTAAGCAACCCAACTTAGCGGCTTGGTTAGCATTTTCTGGGTTTAGGCCACCCGCCAACATGATTGTGCTTTGGTTGTTGATTAGGTTCCAATCGAACACTTGGCCTGTGCCACCTGTTTGAGAACCCACTTTAGTATCTAGCAGGTGACGAGTCACGTTGCTTTCCAGCAATTCTGGTAATGCGCTCTCAGCGCCGCAAGCAACACCGTAAGCTTTCCAAATCTCAACGCTTTCAGGTAGTGACTGTTTTAGCTCATCGACAAACGCTTGAGACTCATCACCGTGCAATTGCACAGCGAACAGGCCTAGCTCAGAAACCGTTTTCGCAACGTCAGTAACGCTGTGGTTTTGGAACACACCCACGTAGTTCAAAGGTGCGCCGCTCATAGTCAAACGAGCCGCTTCGATATCCACATGACGCTTAGATGCTTCAACGAATATCAGACCACCGAATACCGCACCAGCTTGATAAGCCTTTGCTGCATCGTCAGAGTGAGTTAAACCACACACCTTGTTTTCACCCAGTGTTACTTTGCGTACCGCAAGCTCGAGGTTCTTCTCTGCCATTAGAGAGCTACCGATTAGGAAGCCATCTGCAAACGTTGAAAGGTCACGAACTTGTTGATGTGTGTAGATGCCAGACTCTGAAATCACAACTGCGTTTGGAGCCAGTTCGCGAATCAGCGGCGCCAACTCTTTAGTACGGTTCAAATCAGTCGAAAGGTCACGAAGATTACGGTTGTTAATGCCGATCACCTTAGCGTTTAGAGCGACTGCACGGTGAAGCTCTTCTTCGTTGCTGACTTCGGTCAATACACCCATGTTGAGTGAGTGAGCGACTTCCGCCAGCGCTTTGTACTCTTCGTCATCTAATACCGATAGCATTAACAAGATAGCATCAGCTGAGTAATGACGAGCTAGATACACTTGGTAGGTATCAACCATGAAGTCTTTACACAGGATAGGCTGCTTAGCAATGCTGCGAACTTTAGGTAAAAACTCAAAGTCACCTTGGAAGTACTTCTCGTCTGTCAGCACAGAAATCGCGTTTGCGTGGTTGTTGTAAACAGAAGCAATGTAGTCGAGGTCAAACTCGTCACGGATTAAACCTTTTGACGGAGAGGCCTTTTTACATTCAGTGATGAAAACCGTTTGTTCTCCGCTCAGAGCGTCATAAAAGCTGCGGTCTGTTGCAGTTAGTGACGCTTTAAACTCGTCTAATGGTTGAGTCTGCTTACGTGCTTCAACCCATTGGTATTTATCACGAACGATTTTTGCTAATACTTCCGCCATTTCAGCTTCTTTGACTGAAACGTGGGTCGACAGTTTATCGGTAGTCTGTGTCATGTTCTTTGTCTCGATTCGTCGTTCGTTAGGCGTGTGCAGCAAGCTTTTGTACAAGCTCGTACGCTTTGCCAGAGTTCATCGCGTCAATCGCTTGCTGTGCGTTGGCTTTTAAATCTTCGTGACCAAATAGACGCATCAATAGAGCAACGTTCACGGCTACTGCGCCAACTTGGGCTTCAGTGCCTTTACCCGTTAGGATATCGGTTGTGATGGCTTTGTTCTCTTCTGGCTCACCGCCCTTGATTGCTTCAAGAGGGTGAGTGTTCAAACCAAAGTCAGCCGGAGTCACTGTGTACTCGTGAATCTTGCCATCTTTAATCTCAGCAACGATAGTCTCGCCGTGAATCGCTACTTCATCTAGGCCGCTACCGTGCACAACAGCTGCACGCTTCATGCCCATTTGCAGCATGGTTTCTGCGATAGGGCGTACCAGCTCTTTGCTGTAAACACCCATTAGCTCGATGTTAGGGCGAGCAGGGTTAATCAGTGGGCCAAGAATATTGAAGATAGTGCGCGTTTTCATTGTTTGACGAACCGGCATCGCGTGACGTACACCAACGTGATATTGCGGAGCAAATAGGAATGCTACGCCAAGTTCATCAACAGCCGTACGTGTGTCTTCAGCTGTCATCGCTAGGTTGATACCGAACGAATCCAATAGGTCAGAAGAACCTGATTTGCTCGATACGCTGCGGTTACCGTGCTTCGCGACTTTTAAGCCACACGCTGCGGCAACAAATGCAGAAGTCGTCGAGATATTGATGGTGTTGTGACCGTCGCCACCTGTACCTACGATGTCTGCGAAATCGTAATCAGGGCGCGGGAACGGGTTTGCATTCGCAAGTAGTGCTTTTGCTGCGCCTGCAATTTCATCGGGCGTTTCGCCTTTGATTTTCAGTGCAGTTAGCGCAGAAGCCATCAAGATTGGGTCTAGTTCACCCTTGATGATCACATCAAATAACTGTTGGCTTTCTTCTTGAGTAAGAGACTGCTGTTCGTAAAGTTTATTAATCTGTTCCATGATCGTTTCCTATATCGTCTTTTTCTCAAGAGCCCATTCGATAGCGTTTGCTAGAAGCGTTGCACCGTAGGTCGTCATAATTGATTCAGGGTGGAATTGGAATCCACACACCTTGTCTTGTTCTTGAACCACAGACATCACCAAATCATCTACTTCAGCGGTCACCGTTAGGCTATCAGATACATGCGTTGCCACTAAAGAGTGGTAGCGAGCGATAGCCAATGGCGAAGGTAAGCCTTGGTAAGTCGCATGGTTTTGGTGTTCCATCATCGACACCTTACCATGAATGATTTCGCCAGCGCCTGCAACGGTGCCGCCATAGGCTTCAACAATCGCTTGGTGGCCTAAGCAAATACCAATCATTGGCACTTTACCTTTTAGAAGCTGAATCAGCTCTGGCATACAGCCCGCATCTGCTGGAGCGCCAGGGCCTGGCGAAAGCAGTGCAACAGGGTTGTCTAGTTCGTTGATCGCCGCTTCAACTACTTTTGCAGGAATGTTGTTACGGTAAATTTTTACGCTGTGACCTAATGAACGAAATTGGTCTACAAGGTTGTAAGTGAACGAGTCGAAGTTATCGATGAATACAATATCAGCCATGATTACGACTCCTTCTTATTTGTCAGGTTCTTAGTATGAGCTGCTTGAATCGCTGAGATAACCGCTTGTGCCTTGCCGCGAGTTTCATCGGCTTCTGCTTGTGGGTCTGAATCGAATACCACACCAGCGCCAGCTTGTACTTGTGCTACGCCATCTTCAACGTAAGCAGAGCGAATTACGATACAAGTATCTAGAGTCCCTTCACCGGTTAGATAACCGACTGCACCACCGTAGCTACCACGACGCGTTTTTTCTACGTCACGAATAAGCTGCATTGCGCGGATTTTTGGTGCGCCCGTTAGCGTGCCCATGTTCATACAAGCTTGGTAAGCGTGCAGAGCATCTAAGTCTTCACGGAGCTGACCAACAACACGAGAAACCAAGTGCATTACATGGCTGTAGCGGTCAACTTTTAGCAAGTCTGCTACGTGGCGAGTGCCAGCTTCGGCAATACGCGCAACATCGTTACGTGCTAGGTCTACTAGCATCATGTGTTCCGCGTTTTCTTTTTTGTCGGTACGCAGTTCAAGTTCAATACGGCTATCTAGGTCGAAATCGATTTGACCATCAGGACGCTTACCGCGACGACGAGTGCCAGCAATAGGGTAGATCTCGATTTGGTTGGTTTCTGTCTCGTATTTCAACGCGCTTTCTGGAGATGCACCGAACAGAGTAAACAGCTCATCTTGCATGTAGAACATGTAAGGGCTTGGGTTACTTTGTTTGAGTTCTTTATAAGCTGCCAATGGAGCAGGGCAAGGTAGAGTAAAGCGGCGTGAAGGAACTACTTGGAACACATCGCCTTTAACTACGTACTCTTTTAAATCACGAACCGTTTGGCAGAAGTCTTCATCTGAAACGCTTGGTACTGCTTCAACGTTGTCTAACGGCGTAACTTCTGTGATGGCTTTCAGTGACTGACACTGAGTTTGAATGTCGGCTAGACGGTCAGTCAATTGCGCTTTGATGCTGTCATCTTGAGCGAACAAGCTCGCGTGAAGTAGGCCTTCGTTCTCTTGGTGATCGAAACGCAATAGTGTTTCAGCTACGTAGAATACAAAGTCAGGACAATTGTTGGTTGCTTCAGCATCACCTAGTGGCTCAAAGTTTGCCACGATGTCGTAAGCGAATAAGCCCGCCATGAATAATGCGTGTTTGTTATCCGCGTCTTGCTCAAAGCTGTGCTGAACCAAACGCAGTGCATCGAATGAAGAGGCTTCTCTTAAACGTGAGTCTTCGTCTAATTCGTTGCTTGGTTCGATAAAAGTCAGCGTCAAAACGTTATCAGTAAGGTCAGATTTAATTTCTGCTTTCACGTTTTGAGTGAGATGTTCGATAAGCGCTTGACCGTTTTCAGTCAATGCTTGAAAGGTTACTTCATGTCCGCGACATACGATGCGAACAGCAGAGTCGATAAGGAGTAGGCTTGTCAGGTTCTGTTTAGATTCAATCTCGGCAGATTCCAACAAAAGACTATCAGTTTTGTTTTCACACAAAGTATGAAAAACGCTGGTTGGATCTTGCGAGTAAGGAACTGAGGAATTGATGACCTCAATGGTTCCCAGCTTTTTGATTTCAATGGCCTTGTTCACAAGACCTCCTTTATGATTCTTTAAATTTCCTGCCGTACATAGTCGCATAAAGATACCTTTCACCCAATCTAGAATATGGTCAATTCGATGATTTGTTAGTCAGTTGAATGTGAGATGTTCGACAAATTAAAAAGCCCGCTATTAAAGCGGGCTTAGTGATAACTTTTTTATAAACAAACTGTTTAATTAGAAGTACACGTTAGCCCACCAAGAACTTGTCCAAGTGCGCCACCAATTAAGCTCTGAACTTGCTTCTACTGAAGAAAGTTCTAAAACTTTATCTTTATGGTTTTGGTTAAATTCTTGTAACATGGTGAACCTATCAAATGTGATACTTCGTATTTGTGTACTAGTTAACTAGTTTTCTGCTTGCGGGTCAAGTGTGTTGACACAAATATAACGATAAAAATTGAAAACAATGAAAAAGAATATATGAGAATTGATCTACATAGTCATACAACAGCCTCAGATGGCCGACTTACTCCACCTGAGCTAATTGACCGAGCGCTTGGCTTTAACATCGAAGCGCTAGCGATTACAGATCATGACACGACTGATGGGCTTGCTGAAGCACGCAGCTACATTGCGGATAACAACCTTCCTATTCAGTTGATAAACGGCATTGAGATTTCGACTGTTTGGCAAAACAAAGATATCCATATTGTTGGGTTAAACGTTGATCCTGAGTCACCAGAACTCAAAGCGCTCATTGAACAACAGAAGCAACACCGTATTGGGCGTGCTGAGATGATCGCTCACCGTCTTGAGAAAGCGACTCGTGAAGGGGTGTTAGAAGAAGTTAAATTGATTGCGGGTGATGCACCAATCACTCGCGCTCACTTTGCTAAGTGGCTAGTCGACAATGGCTATGCGAAAACCATGCAGCAGGTGTTTAAAAAGTTTCTTACTCGCAATAACCCAGGTTATGTGCCGCCAACGTGGTGTTCAATGAGTGATGCTGTCACGGCTATTCATGCTGCTGGTGGACAAGCCGTGCTCGCTCACCCTGGGCGATATGGCCTTACAGCCAAGTGGGTTAAGCGCCTGCTAGCGGCATTTGTTGAAGCGAAAGGGGATGCGATGGAAGTAGCTCAACCTCAGCAAGCGCAACAAGAAAGACGCACACTCGCGGATTATGCTATACAATACAAACTATTAGCCTCCCAAGGCAGTGATTTCCATTACCCATCTCCGTGGATGGAACTTGGACGCAATCTCTGGCTACCTTCTGGGGTCGAAGAAGTATGGAAAGATTGGGAGTTTCAAACGGTTTCACCATCTGAATAGTCTTTAGGTGAGCCAGCTCCTTCTGATGATAGAGTCGAGAGATTCGATAACGAGGATCAACAATGAGCCAGTTTTTTTATGTACACCCAGATAACCCACAAGCACGCTTAATTACTCAAGCGGTTGCGATTATTCGCAATGGCGGCGTTGTGGTTTATCCAACAGATTCCGGTTATGCGCTGGGCTGTCAGCTTGAAAACAAACAAGCACTTGAACGTATCTGTAAAATTCGTCGCATCGATGACAAGCACAATTTCACCTTGTTATGTCGTGATCTTTCTGAGTTATCACTGTATGCACGCGTTGATAACGTGGCTTTCCGCCTACTGAAAGCACATACACCAGGTGCTTACACGTTTATCTTTAAAGCAACCAAAGAAGTGCCAAAGCGTTTGATGAACGCCAAGCGTAAAACGATTGGTATTCGTGTCCCAGACAACAAGATTGCACTCGACCTTTTGGAAGCGATGGGTGAACCATTAATGTCGACGTCTCTGATTCTGCCGGGTAACGAGACTACGGAGTCGGATCCAGAAGAAATTCGTGACAGCCTAGAGCATGCGGTTGATGTCATTTTGAATGGCGGTTACTTAGGTGAGCAACCGACGACGGTTATTGACTTCAGTGACGATGATGCCGTGGTTCTACGTCGTGGTGCTGGCGATCCTGCGCCGTTTGAATAATCGCTTTACTGATTAACAGTCTGTAACGATACAGCAAACCTGCCACAGTAAATAACAAGTGCTTTTTGGCAGGTTATTTGCGATAATACGCGACCGCGATTTGGTCGCGAAAAATTCATTCGACGTCTGTGAAGACGACAATTAGGTAGAAAAGAGTAAATGAGCGAAAAATTACAGAAGGTTTTAGCGCGAGCTGGTCACGGTTCTCGTCGTGAACTAGAAGGTTTAATCAAATCTGGTCGTGTAAGTGTTAACGGTCAAGTTGCGAAACTGGGCGAGCGTCTTGAAGACGAGAACTCAGTGATCCGTATCGATGGCCATACTGTTTCAGGCAAGGCTTCTGAAGAAGTGGTTTGTCGTGTACTTGCTTACTACAAACCTGAAGGTGAGCTTTGTACTCGTCACGACCCTGAAGGCCGCCGTACTGTTTTCGATCGTCTACCTAAGATCCGTGGTTCTCGTTGGATTTCAGTTGGTCGTCTTGATGCAAACACATCAGGCCTTTTGCTTTTCACTACTGATGGTGAGCTTGCAAACCGTCTAATGCACCCAAGCCGTCAGGTTGAGCGTGAGTACCTAGTACGTGTATTCGGTGAAGTGACTGAGCAAAAAGTTAAAAACGTTACTCGTGGTGTACAACTAGAAGACGGCATGGCTCGTTTTGAAGATGTTGTTTACGCTGGTGGTGAAGGTATGAACCATACTTTCTACGTAGCGATTAACGAAGGTCGTAACCGTGAAGTTCGTCGTCTTTGGGAATCTCAAGAAACGACAGTAAGCCGCCTGAAACGTGTACGTTACGGTGATATCTACCTTGATAAGAA
>NZ_JBFRNU010000048.1:8680-9289 GCF_041471145.1 Vibrio sp. 10N.261.54.A5
ATATCTACCTTGATAAGAAACTGCCTCGTGGCGGTTGGAAAGAGCTAGATCTTCAAGAAGTTAACTACCTGCGTGAGCTTGTTGAGCTTAAGCCTGAGAAAGAGACACTGTTGGATCTTGATCCTTCAAACACTTCTCGTAAGCGTGAGCGTTCTCGTAGCCAAAAAATTCGTCGTGCTGTTAAACGTCACGAAGAGCGTGCAAACGCACCAAAAGGCCGTAGCAACCAAACTAAGCGTAAGAAGCCTGCAACTCGCGGTACTACAACACCTGATTCAGGTCGTAGCGCTCCAGCTGCAAACAAAGGCAAACCTCAGGCTAACAAAAGTAAGCCTAAACTGAACAACGGTCGTCCGGCTAAACCAGCTAAGCCAAGAACACGTCAGTAATTACGTAATTTCTTACGCGTAAAGCTTCATTAGCTGAAAGCACTGAATACTAAAAAACCTGCTCATTGAGCAGGTTTTTTTACGTCTGGAGAAATAGCAGATGTGGGATGCGAGTAACCGAGTATCGAAAACATGCTGCCATAAGTGACAGTAAGCGAGCTTTTCGCATCTCTTATCTCGTGTAGGCGCATCTATAATCTGCTCGTATCTCGTATCTCGT
>NZ_JBFRNU010000049.1:0-15502 GCF_041471145.1 Vibrio sp. 10N.261.54.A5
GTCGCTGTTCAATTGTTTTCATTGTTCATTTCTCTCATTATCAAACAGACAAATTAAGCCAAGTCGCTGCCGTTGCTTGCGATCATTTTTTTGTACCAGTGGAATGACTTTTTAGGAATACGATTTAACGTACCATTGCCTAGGTTGTCTCTGTCCACGTAGATAAACCCATAGCGCTTGCTCATCTCTCCGGTCGACGCCGCAACAAGATCGATACAACCCCAAGGTGTGTAACCCATCAATGGTACACCGTCTTCCATTGCTTCATGCATCGCAACAATGTGCTGACGAAGGTAATCAATGCGGTAATCATCGTTCACTTCTCCATTGTCATCCAAGGTATCACGAGCACCTAAGCCATTTTCTACCAAGAAAAGTGGTTTCTGGTAACGGTCATAGAGTGTGTTCATCGTAATTCGAAGACCTGTAGGGTCAATGACCCAGCCCCAATCACTTGCTGGAAGATGAGGGTTTTTGATGGACTTAACGACGTTCGCTGCACTCGTATTTCCTGCATTCATATCAGCGGAAGCACAGCGTGAAGCGTAATAACTGAAAGAAATGAAATCGACAGTATTTTTCAGAATCTCGAAATCTTCTTCTTGTGTTTCAAGCACCACACCTTTGTTATCAAACACTTTTTGAGCATAAGATGGGTAGTAACCACGCGATTGAACATCGATAAAGAACAGGTTCTCGCGGTCTTTTTCCATAGCCATCAGCACATCTTCTGGCTTACATGAATATGGATAGAAGTTACCGCCCGCCAGCATACAACCCACTTGGTTTTGCTCATCAACTTCATGGGCAATCTTGGTTACCAAAGCGCTTGCTACTAGCTCATGGTGAGCTGCTTGGTACTTCACTTGATCGTGATTTTCGCCTTCCTGAAACAACAATCCAGCACCAGAAAACGGGCTCGCTAGTAAAATATTGATTTCGTTGAAAGTTAACCAGTATTTCACCAAGCCTTTGTAGTTTTCGAAACAGGTTCTCGCGTAACGGCTAAAGAACTCAATCATCTTACGATTACGCCACGAACCATACTCGTTGACCAAGTGCATAGGCACATCGAAATGGCACAAGGTAACGAGCGGCTCAATACCGTATTTCTTACACTCTTCAAAAACATCACGGTAAAAATCTAAGCCAGCTTGGTTCGGCTCTAGCTCGTCACCTTTTGGAAAGATTCGGCTCCAAGCGATGGATACGCGGAAGACTTTAAATCCCATCTCTGCCAGCAAGGCGATGTCTTCTTTGTAACGGTGATAAAAGTCTATCGCGTTATGGCTTGGGTAGAACTCGTCTTCGCTGAGCGTCACCTTATCAACCTGACCAAGCTTAATTGGCATGCGGTTCTCACCATAAGGGATCATATCTACGGTTGTTAGGCCTTTACCACCCGCTAAGTGAGCGCCTTCAGACTGGTTTGCAGCAATAGCGCCGCCCCATAAGAAATCTTCGGGAAATTGAATGTTTGACATCGAATACCTCGGAAACAATAAAAGTCACCTTACGCTGAAGTAAGGTGACTGAATAAATTAATCAATTCTAATTAAGACGCGGACACTACTGTCGGCTTGTCTTCTGCCTTACCAGCTTCTTTGTTTGCTGACTCTGAAGTTGCTTTCTCATCGGCATCATCTTCTGGAACATCTTCAAAGCCTAAAACTAGGGTTAGAACAAATGACAGAACAATAGACAATGCGATCAGACCGAACACCCAAACGATACTCATTGGGTCATTCACATCGAAGAACTGCACACTCGTAAACAAGCTTGGTGCTGCCATCGAGTGACTCGCAAGGCCACCCATGCCCGCTAATGCACCTACGATAAAACCAGTAATCATTGTTGCGATAAGTGGACGTTTCAGACGAACAAGCACGCCGTACAATG
This sequence comes from Vibrio sp. 10N.261.54.A5, assembly GCF_041471145.1. Lineage (NCBI taxonomy): Bacteria > Pseudomonadati > Pseudomonadota > Gammaproteobacteria > Vibrionales > Vibrionaceae > Vibrio > Vibrio sp. 10N.261.54.A5. The sequence continues at coordinate 1,900 of NZ_JBFRNU010000049.1, forward strand.
CAGGCTCAGAGATACCGGCGAAGATAGCTGAAGCACCTGCGGCTAATGATGTCTGCTTTAGTGCGCTGTTTTTGGTTTTGTAAGCAACAGCCAGACACGCACCACCCATACCGAGGTTGGCACCGATTTCTGAAGGCATAACCATACCTTCACGACCCGTCTCAGCAATGGTTTGAATAATCGTTGGAGTAAATACACGGTGCATACCAGTAAGAACAAGTAGAGGCCACAGTGCGCCCATGATAGCAACCGACAACCAACCTAATGTGTCATGAATTGTGTAAACAAGCGCTGAAAGTGCAGTACCAACCCAAATACCAAATGGACCGATAAGTACGATAGCAACCGGAGCTGCAATCAATACGATAAGCATAGGTTTCAGGAAGTTTTTAGTCACAGCAGGGGTAATGCTATCTACCCAACGTTCTATGTAAGAAAGAGCCCAAGTCATCACAAGTACAGGAATAACCGTGTAGGTGTATTTCACTGACGTGATTGGGATACCGAAGAAATCAACGTGCTTGCCTTCTGCTGCTTGCGCCATCAATTCCATAAAGTTCGGGTGGATTAAGACACCGGCAATCGCAATGGAAAGAGACATATTGGTCTTGAATTTGATCGATGCGGAAGCGGCAACCATAACCGGTAGGAAGAAGAAGGCGCCATCGCCAATCGCTTTCAAGATAATCAAGGTAGGTGCATTTGGCTCAACCCAGCCCAGCATCTCAAGTACCATGGCGAGCAGTTTGACCATTGAAGCGCCAATGATTGCTGGGATAAGAGGCGACATGGTACCAACCAGTGCGTCCAACATTTTCGCACCAATTGACTTAGCCGTTAGCTTCTCTTTTTTAGCAGGAACCTCTGACTCAGATACAGTGGATAGCTCACAAAGCGCCATCACTTCTTTGTATGCATACGATACCTCGTTACCAATGATAACTTGTACTTTGTCTCCATTATCAACAACACCCATCACACCTTTCAGTGCTTTTAGCTTGTTAATATCGACGCCATCTTGGCTGTGTAAAACGAATCGTAGTCGAGTCATACAGTGTGTTAGGGCAGCCACATTTGTCTTGCCCCCAAGATGCTCAACAACAGATTTCGCAATTGCGCGGTAATCGTTGGCCATTTTATCCCCCAAAGATCTCTTTCCAGTGATTTTTAAACGCGAATATAGTGAGATGTGACTAATTTTCCGTCAGTAGGATGCAAAAACAATCACAATTGTTGTGAATTGTTGTTTTGTGTCCTTCATCACACTTCCTTAAGTTACCGGTAACATGTTACCGGTAACGCTTATAAGATAAAGCCATATTTACAAGCGATGTTCAAAATTGAGATCACGCGCAAATTTGTTAAGAGGATTGAGTTATGGCTGGTAGTAGTGTCATCGTCATGGGTGTCAGTGCTTGTGGGAAAAGCACGATAGGCGAGCAGTTGGCAAAAAAACTTGGGCGTAAGTTCATTGATGGTGACGACCTTCATCCTCGAGCAAACATTCAAAAAATGGCGTCAGGCCAACCTCTTAATGATGATGATCGCATTCCATGGCTGGAACGCGTTCGTGATGCAGCGTACAGCCTAGAAAGTAAAAATGAGCACGGCATTATTGTGTGTTCTGCGTTGAAGAAGAAGTACCGCGACCAAATTCGCGAAGGGAACAAAAACCTCACCTTTCTCTTTTTAGATGGCAACATTGACCTGATCTTGCATCGAATGCGTCAGCGCCAAGGCCACTTCATGAAAGAGAACATGATTAAAAGCCAGTTCGAAACATTAGAAAGACCCGATCACGAGCCAGATACGGTTGTCATCAGCATTGATGGCGATATTGATGACGTTGTGGACTGTGCTGCGATTGTGCTTTCAATGACTGATGAGGCAGAAACAGCATGACCCTTCCAACCATCCAAGCGGTGACTCAACGATTAATTGAACGAAGCAAAGAGACTCATGAAGCGTTTCTAAACCGAACCCAACACCAAGCCTCTGCTGGCAAAGGTGGTAAAGGGCTTTCTTGCGGCAACTTGGCTCATGCTGTCGCAGCTTCTTGCTCCGATGAGAAACGCTCGATTCTTGATCTCACTAAATCCAATGTGGCGTTAATCAGCTCTTACAACGATATGTTAAGCGCTCACCAGCCGTATCAACACTATCCAGATCAGATCAAAAAGGCGTTAGCTAAGTTCGGCCACACCTCTCAAGTAGCGGGCTGTGTTCCCGCGATGTGCGATGGGGTAACTCAAGGCCAACCAGGCATGGATATGTCTTTGTTTTCAAGGGACTTGATTGCTCAATCGACCGCTCTTTCACTGAGTCACAACGTGTTTGATTCAACCCTATTACTTGGTATTTGCGACAAGATAGCTCCAGGACAACTGATGGGCGCGCTCTCTTTTGCACATCTACCCACCGCTTTTGTTCCGGCGGGCTTGATGGCAACGGGCATCAGCAATGATGAGAAAGTACATATTCGCCAAGAATACTCGGCTGGTAAGGTAGGAAAAAGTGCCTTACTGGATATGGAGTGCAACGCTTATCACTCAGCGGGCACCTGCACTTTTTACGGCACAGCCAATACCAATCAGCTGGTATTTGAAGCGATGGGGCTGATGCTTCCGGGCTCAGCGTTTATTCACCCTGACTCTGAATTGCGCGCATCACTCACTCAGCATGCCGCCATTGAAATTGCTTCAATGACACCACAAGCCGCAAACTTCCGCCCACTTTCTGAAGTCTTTACCGCTAAAAGCTTAATCAATGGCATTGTTGCCCTACTCGCATCAGGTGGCAGTACCAACCACAGCATTCACATGGTCGCGGTAGCACGCGCAGCAGGATTTATTCTGACTTGGCAAGACATCAGCGATCTATCCGATGTGGTGCCTTTACTTGCTCGAGTTTATCCCAACGGCCCAGCAGATATGAATGCGTTCCAAGCGGCAGGAGGAGTTCCCGCGCTGTTACGCCGTTTAGATCAAGCCAACTTACTGCACCGAGATGTCACACCTACCTTTGGCTCGTTTGAAGATCAAATGAGTATTCCAGAGCTTGAAAATGGAAAGCTAACGTGGAAAAAATGCAAACAGTCGGCAGATGCAGAGGTAATTGCAGGCCAAGAACAGGTATTCCAAAGCACAGGCGGAACGCGAGTCCTTTCAGGGAACCTTGGCAACGCAGTGATTAAGGTGTCAGCGGTTGCAGAAGAGCAACGTGTAATAGAAGCACCTGCGGTAGTTTTTGATTGCCAACATAAGGTAGAAGCTGCGTATCAACGAGGTGAGCTCAACAAAGATTGCATTGTTGTGGTAATAAACAATGGCCCAGCTGCGAACGGTATGCCTGAACTGCACAAGCTTATGCCGATTCTAGGTAATGTTCAGAAACAAGGGTTTAAAGTGGCTCTGGTTACTGATGGGCGCCTTTCTGGAGCCTCAGGAAAGATCCCATCCGCGATTCATGTCTCACCAGAGGCCATTCGAGGAGGAACTATTGGGCTTGTTCGCGAAGGCGATATCCTGCGCTTAGATTGCGCGAGTGGCGAACTCAATAACCTCAACGACATGCAGTCTCGCCAAGCGAAGGTGTTTGAGGTAGACGCTAACCAGCAAACCATGGGGCGCAACCTATTTAGCGTGATGCGCCAAAGCGTTTCGAGTGCAGAACAAGGGGCGAGTTTTATCGTCTAACTGTGTCATCGCTTAAATGTAAAAGCAAAAGGGGCATCATTTCGATGCCCCTTTCCGTTTCCACCATACTTGGTTAAACGCTTTCGCCATCCGTGATGCGATAGCCCATATCCACTACCGTTTCCGTGACTGGCTCACCTTTCAATCGGGCAAGCAGTAGCTCGGCACTTTTCTTACCTATTTCATAACGTGGCGTATCCACGCTAGTCAGTTTTGGGCGTATGGTTTGACCGATATCTAACGCGTTATAGCCCACCACAGATAGCTGTTGCGGCACTTGGATTCCACGTTGCTGGGCAATGAGCAAGGTACCTATCGCGATGTCATCATTGGTGCAGAACACGCCATCTAGATCTGGGTAATCCGCAAGAGCGCGATCAAGCAGATCTTCAGCCAAAGAGAAGTTAGAGTGCTGTTCAGTCAACACGTGTTTAGGCTCTAATCCAGCCTCATACATCGCTTTGTCATAGCCTTGCAAACGCAACTTGGTTCGCGCATCCAATCGAGCGCCAAAGTAAGCAATAGAGCGTTTACCAGCTTCAATCATTCGCTTCACGACATGGTAAGAAGCATCAATATGGTCCAAGCCAACAACCATATCGATCGGATTGGTTGGGAGTTCCATCGTTTCAACAACAGAAACACCTGAATTCTTGATCATCTGTAACGTGCGGGGGGTGTGGTGGCTTTCCGTCAATATCAACCCATCAACTTGATACGAAAGCAGCGAAGCAATCTTTTCCTCTTCTTCCACAGCATCATAGCTAAAGTGAGCAAGCAACGTCTCGTAGCCATTCTCTTTAGTAACCGTTTCGATACCTTGAACAAACGCGGCAAAGATTTGGTTTGATAACGAAGGGAGCAAGATACCGATCGCTTTACTCGACGATTTAGAGAGCATAGCTGGCGCTTTGTTTTCGATGTATCCCATCTCTTCAATAACCGCTGCAATTTTAACGCGAGTTTTGGCTGCGACTGAATCGGGATTGCGCATGTAACGAGAGACGGTCATCTTTGTGACCCCCACTTTGTCTGCAACATCTTGAAGTGTGGTTCGAGTTTTCTTCTGCTGTTCTGTCATAACTATTTGAACTCTTTATTATGTTACAAGTAACATTATAAAGTTCTCACCGCCTCAAGTTCAACCCATTCGTTCTCATCGACACATAGTATTGAAATCGTTCTACCATCGGCAAATTAGTTTGGCGTTAACGAAAGGTTGGTATCACGCATGCTTGATGAAAGCTTGGCTTAACTGCTGAAAGAGTGAGTCTACGTTGGGTAGAGTTGTCAGATGTTCGGACAACGGAGTATGAACTTGCGCGTCCACCACGGTTGGATTGCCACAAACTTGATTATAAAAATTTACGGGTGCAACGATGTTCTCTAGGTCGACATCCAACAAGATACAAGCTTGCGAAAGTACAATTTGGCCGCCCCCTTGTTTAAGCAAAACACGCTGCGCAGTGCCCACTATTTTTTGTTTGTTGATATTGAGATTGTAATCACCATCGCAATAAGAACCGGGAGTCGCGTGTACATCCACATCGATACCCAGTTCTTTAAAAAACAGGGTTAAGATATTGCACAGATGTAGATACGCTTTTTGGATGTTGTAGGCTTCATCACGAGGCCAATGGTAAATGTGCGATAAGTTAATGATCCCCGGCAGTTGGGGAACGGGAGCGCCGCCTGTTTTACGTGAGGTGAGTTGCCAACCTTGTGCCGCGAGTTGTTTTCTAGACTCGACCGTCACTGGCCACTTTTTACCTGCGGGCAAAACAAGTGTCGGCGCTTTTGCTTGCCACAACATTAAGGCTTGCCCAATCTCACCCGCCTGAATTTGCTGCAATAATTCAGCTTCTTTTTCAAACGCACGATTAACATCAATGTGCGGGTAACGTACGAGTTTATTCGTTAACTTCAATGCACTTTCCTCTACAGATAGTGGTGACCTACCATTTAACGTTCTGCAATGGTTGATGAGATATGGGACTATGTGCGATGAAACATAGCACCAAAAGTTAGTTATTGGCGCCATAGTAGCTTGTCAGTTGCCCATCTCAAAGGTGAGTGCTAACATTTGTACACACCAATAAAGGAATAGATCATGGACACTAGAATTCAATTTCGTGTTGATGAAGAAACAAAACGCCTAGCTCAACAGATGGCTGAGAGCCAAGGTCGCACACTGAGTGGTGCTTGCCGTGAGCTTACTGAGCAACTCGCTGAGCAACAAAGACAGACATTATCTCACGATGCATGGCTAACTGAACAAGTAAACCTAGCATTTGAGAAGTTTGACTCAGGAGAATCCGTTTTCGTTGAACACCAAACTGCTAAATCTCGAATGGAAGAACGCAAAGCCAGAATACGTAATCGAGGTAAGCAATGATTTTATGGGAAGAAGAATCACTCAATGATCGTGAAAGGATCTTTGAGTTTATCTATGACTTCAACCCTGATGCGGCAGAAAACGCTGACAACCTCATTGAAACAAAAGTAGAAAACTTGCTTGAGCAGCCTCTAATGGGTGTACAGAGAGACGGCATTCGTGGGCAATTACTTATAATTCCTGAGATTTCAATGATCGTCCCCTATTGGATCGAAGGCGACATTATCCGAATTATGCGCGTACTCCACCAGAAACAAAAGTTCCCAATGGATTGATTACTTCCTCTGGGCAACTAGCCCAATTAAGGGGTGAACAACGCCTCCACCCAACCTAAAGCATTGTGCCATAAACACTTAACTTGAAGTAGGAGCAAAAGTGCCAAGCGTTGGGAATCCCTCTTAAATTGCTTGTTATAACACAATTGCTACACGTCACTTTCCGTTAGTATCTGACGACAATTTCGTACTGTAAGGACGCGAATTTCATGGCTGAGGCTATATATGATTCGATAGTGACCAAACAAAATTTCACGGTAATTGGTATGAGGCAGCTCAGGAACCACTCGCCCCATGTCAGGCATACTTGAGAGTAAATCAGTTTTATCAAAAACCTCATTAACCCAGTTTTCTGCCGCCACTGGATTATCCAGTGAAATAAACTCGGCTGCATCACCTAACTTTTGTAATGCTAGTGGTGACCAGACTACTTTCATTTCTTAATGCGCCCCAGCACTTGAGCACGAGCGTCTTCATTGGAAACACCTAAACCTGAAGCTAATTGTGCTTCAGCAGTACGCATTTCTTCCAGTAACTCGATCTTCTCTTGCATTGCTTCATATTCTGCAACATCAAGGACAACTGCAACACCCTTACCACGTTGTGTGATAACTAGTGGTCTGCGAGTTTCGTTAATCTGTTTAATAAATGACGTCACGCCAGCACGAAATTCAGACAAAGGCTGAATATCTTGATCAAAATGGATGCGGCTCATGTTGAACTCCCTATGGTACAATTTAATGTACAAATAATAGTTCAAATAGCAATTTTGAGCAATAGCCTGATTTTGTGTTATAACGAATGACATGGATTCCCCCTACCGAGGATCTGCCACACTTATGTGGTACTTAAATGCATCGGAGGCACCATGTCTGATTATTCTTATTTCTGCGGTATCGACCTAGCTAAAAACCACTTCAGTCTTCATGCCGTAGACCAAAATGGTAAGGTCATACTTCATAAGTCAGCAACTCGCTCTAAACTACTGACTACAATAGCAAATATGCCACTCATGCGTATAGGCGTTGAAGCGTGTGGTGGTGCACATTATTGGGCAAGAACACTCAATAAACTTGGGCACGACGCCCGCATTATGGCCGTTAAATACGTGGTTCCTTATCGAACTAAAGGAAAGAACGACCTTAATGATGCTGTTGCCATATGCGAAGCTGTTCAGCGTCCATCAACTCGCTTTGTGCCCGTAAAATCCCCCGAGCAACAAGCCATCTTATCGGTACATAGAATGAGAGAGCATTGGGTTCGTGAACGCACCGCGCTTATGAATCGCATGCGCGCCCTACTCTCTGAGTTCGGGTTAATCATTCCTGTTGGCCGCTCTTCATTAATGAAACACGTTCCCTTAATGCTTGAAGATGCAGAAAATGAACTGCCACATCTCGCAAGAACGGTGATTGCCGATGCTTATCACCACCTTGGAGAGTTGAATCAACGTATCGCCGATACTGAACAAGTCTTCGACTCTTTTGCTAAGGTCAGCGCTAATGTTCAACGAGTGATGAAGGTTCGTGGCATTGGACCGCAAACCGCTACTGCGATACTTGCTTCGATAGGCAATGGTTCTCAATTTGATAAAAGCCGTGATTTCTCTGCTTGGCTAGGACTCGTACCAAAGCAATATTCGACGGGAGGAAAGCCTCGCTTAGGTCGGATAACCAAACACGGCGACAAATACTTGCGAACACTATTAGTTCACGGGGCAAGGACCGTGATTGCCAACCTTGGCGACAAGCAAGATAAGCTAAGTCAGTGGTGTCGCGGCGTTCTAGAACGAAGAGGAATGAACCGAGCAATAGTGGCACTGGCCGCGAAGAACGCACGAATTATATGGTCGCTTTTACACAATCAAACCGAATATGAAAACTATGCTGCTTAAGTAGAAACCTAAGCAGCATAGAGAGTTAAACCCACCGGGTCATTGCAGACGCTAATGATGGAGATAGGTTAAGACCACTTGCGGAGAGCCTGTTAATGCGGCGGACACACTAGATGTCATCTAACGAATAAGGCACCGCAGTCGCGCAAAGTCATCAGAGCCACGACGTATGCGAATCGTCGATAAGTAGGCCGAATGTAGAGCGGCAGTCCAAAACCCATCAACATAAGTTTAGCGGATGTTTGACAACCGGGGGAATCCATGTAGCCGCGTTAAGTGGTGAGCAACGCCAACCACCCTACCTAAACCATTGTGACATAGACACTTAGCTCAAAGTAAGCCGAAAATGCCAAGCGTTGGGAATCCGTCTTAAACGCTTTGTTAACTGGCGATCTCAAAACTCGATATTTTCTAGTTTTTTGTTCAGCATTTTCATGCCTAACTGCTTGGAAACATCGATGATGGCAGAGAACCCTTCCCCTTTAAATTTCTCTATAATGACATCGAGAATTCTCGGTTCTTCAAGCGATGACAAGAACTCAATACCAGAGCTTGTTAGTCTAATTGGTGGGCATACCAACATAAATTTCATTGGAGCTTGTGGCGATGAAACCAAGCCACTACTCTTGAGATCATAAATTGGACTTTTGTTGGTCGACACAAGCCCATTTTCTACGATCAAATGCCAATGAAATATAAACTCTCTATCTGAGCCATCGTCTACATCAAGGTATTTCATGTACAGCTTTTTTGAATCTGCATAAGGTTCTTGAGCATCTTTAATTTCGCTTAAAACTTGCTTAATGTATGCGTAATCTATGTCCACTTTTTTACTCCGAATTAGATTTGACCACTAGCCAGTTAACGAATGATATGGACTCCCTCTACCTGACACTCTGCGTGCCATACTTACTTAGTACACGCTGAAGAACTGGAGGTTACTATGTCCACCATTCAAACTATTGGCGTTGACCTCGCCAAGAATGTATTCAGTATTCACGGCGTTGATGCATATGGCAAGTGCGTCCTACGCAAAACTGTCAAAAGAAACAAACTCTTAGACACATTCGCGAAGTTACCTCCCTGCCTCATCGGTATGGAGGCGTGCTCTGGTGCACACCACTGGGCGAGAGAGCTACTGAAACTAGGTCATAACCCGAAAATTATGGCGTCCAAATTCGTTATTCCATATCGACAAAATGAGAAGAACGATGCCAATGACGCAGAGGCCATCTGTGAAGCGGTATCTAGACCCAAAACACGATTTGTCTCTATAAAAAGTGAAGAGCAACAAGCTGTGCTTTGCCTGCACCGTATTCGACAGGGGCTAATTAAAACAAGAACGGCGACTATTAACCAGCTCAGAGGTTTGCTTTCCGAATTTGGTATTGTGATGCCTCAGGGGCGCTACTCGGCTCAAAACACTATTGGTAGTGTCCTTGAAGATGCAGAAAATGGTTTGCCTATACTCGCTCGAGAGCTACTTCAAGATCTATCGAACAAGATTCAACACCTTAACCTAGAAGTATTGCACTATGATCGTAGAGTCTCTGCTTTAGTTCGTGAGATGGCTTCAGCCAAAGCCCTCATGGATATTCCAGGTGTCGGTGAACACACAGTGCAAGTGCCATTGTCGCAACCGTCAATGACGCCAAACAATTTGGCTCTAGCCGCCAATTTGCCGCTTGGATAGGGTTGGTTCCAAGACAATACTCAACAGGTGGTCATGTTCATCTTGGTCGCATCAGCAAAAGAGGCGAAAAACACATTCGCACTCTACTTATTCATGGCGCAAGAGCCGTTATTGCACGATGTAAAGAGAAAACCGATCGCAACAGTATTTGGTTAAATCAACTCGTTGAACGACGAGGTTATAAACGAGCAGCTGTCGCCCTAGCAGCAAAAAATGCTCGTATAATATGGGCATTATTAACAACAGGAAAAGAGTACAAGATTAACTATGTAAACGGTTAACACTCACCGAGTCAAAGCAATAGCAAATGATGACAATACGACCAGACCGAGATGCCTAAACCTGTTTAATTGGGAAGTAATAAATACTGTTTAACGAATGAGGCTGGCATCAAGCGAATATCATCAAGGTGACGGAACGATTCCGATTAAACACCGAATGTAGAGCTGCTGTCCGATCCACTGTTGTCAGCGGGAGCTATTGTTGACAAAAGAGGGAGTCCATGTAGCCCAATTAAGGTGTGAAGCACGCGACCACGACACTCAATTTAACCACCTTAATCACTGAACTAAGCCCAAACTGAAAATGCCAAGCGTGCTGAATCACTCTTAAATTGTTTGTTATGCCACTATTGACCCCAAATATTTTCAGTTCTATTACGAAGCGTGTTTCGAATTTGGACCATATCCCTACTGGTATGGTATCGAACAAACATATCTTTACCTGATGCCCATGCTGCAAAATCGTCTACTAACGCTTGACTTTTTTCTGATAGCCCGTCACCTCCTATGATTAGAAACCCATCAACCTCTGAGGGCGTATAGCAATTCTCATATTGATATCGTAACTTTTGAATAAGATCATTGACTTCTATAGGAGGAAGGTTGCCTGAATAATGTTTTTCTTGTGTTAAAACTTTAGATCTAGCCATTATTTTCATCCTCATTTTCAGTATTAGTTGATGGGCTTGGTTTACTTTCTTCTACCAATTTGTCCCAGTAATCAATAAAGCTCTCACCTGATTTGACTGATGCTACAATATCTACACCACTATCAGGTTGGTAAGTGGTTTTATCTTTTAGAGGTTCGATTTTTCCACCAGTATCTTGTTGTATTAGCGATAATACTTCTGAAGTTAAGCCTTCTAATATTGCACCTTTTCCCATACCCCACCTATGCCACAATAAATTTGACAGTAGTCTCTTTACTAGCGCTAGCTCGGTAATAGGCTAGAGAAAGCTGATATATTTTGTTAAGTAAAACTAGATTTAGAGCTTGAGATTTAAGACGTTCAGCTCTTTTTAAACCATCAATAGTTGAATACAAAAAATCTTCACTAGAAGATACCTCAGTTAATTTATCACTTAATTTATCTATATCTATTTCTCGATACGTATACTCATCTTCCTCATCAAAGACTATAAACTCTTCAATAAAGTCTGAACTTACTAGATCGTTCAGAAATTCATTAACGTACACCCTTTCAGATAAAGCTGTATAATTTGCATCTAACTTCCCACCTGTAGAGTTAAAACCTGCGATCAACAGACACATACTCATCCTATAAATCTCCTATTAGTTTTTTTCTCAACACGCTTTTTAATTCTGCTATAGTTTTACATTGTTCAACTTCTGATTCAGACAAAGCTATAGAGTTAGCTTTATACAGTTCCTCTTTTGAACGGTAATAACCAAGAACCTCGGCACTAGATACATCCACACTTTCAATAAATGAAAACCTTCTTAGTAATGCCTTATCTATACTATCCAAATAGTTAGTTACTGCAATTAACATTATTTTATCAGAGTATTTAAGCGAACTAAAAAAATCCATAATGGACAACAACGACCTTTTTAACTCGGATAGCTCAACTTTTGAGTCACGATCAACTACAAACCTATCAAATTCATCTAATAAAACTAGAACCCCAGTATCACTCTTACTTCTTATGTCATTGAACACAGAATCAAAATTTTTAAGAGTATCGCCCAAACCAGAAGTGATTATTGATGCAACATCAATACGATAAGGTGATACGCCATAGTCCTTTTCAACTAACTTAATTACTTCATATGCTAGTGTAGTTTTCCCTGTACCCGTTTTTCCGTGAAGTAGAAAAGTTCCTGTGACATCAAGTTCACGTAATAGCTCATCATTAAGCAGCTCTTCACCGAAGACAATATCCGAAACTCGTTTAAATTTACAAAATAACTCTCTCTTTCCAAAAAGAGCTGGCGCTTCCTTTACCTCATTTTCGCTAATCTCTACTAACACCTATGCCCCCTCTGAAGTTATCAATAAAAGTTAAATGTTGTAATGTGGCATAACGCCAAATTAAGATGTGAACAACACAAACACCTTACCTAAAGCATTGTGCCATAAACACTAAACTTGCTTGAAGTGAAAGCGCCGAGCGTTGTGAATCACTCTTAAATTTATTGTTGAACGAAGCCGCTACGCGGCAGAGTAAAACGAGTGCAAACCATACTCTTGTAACACCATCACCCTGATGGTCGTTCACAGGAGTAACCCCATGAAACCCGATGACTTAAAACGCTACAACACCCTTTATGAACAACACCTTACCAACCTAGAGCTGCAAGGTAAACGACCCGCGACCATTGATGCCTATTCCCGTGCGGTTCGTCGGGTCACCGCTCATTTCGACCGAGCCCCTGATACATTAACGACCTCTGACCTCAAACAGTTCTTCGCGTCTCTTATTCAAACCCATTCGTGGAGCACCATAAAACTCGATCGTAATGGCTTGCAGTTTTTCTATCGCTACACGCTCGATAAACAGTGGGAATGGCTCAATATCGTCAAGCCGCCACAAGTAAAACGACTGCCCGACATACTGACACCACAACAAGTCAGCTCGCTGATTAGCCACACTCGACAGACACGTTATCAAGTGTTTTTTCTTACTCTGTACAGCATGGGGTTGCGCCTTGGTGAAGGACTGAACCTCACGGTTCACGATATCGACAGCCAAACCATGCGTGTCCACATACGGGAAGGAAAAGGCGGAAAAGACCGAATGGTGCCGCTTCCGCTGCGAACGCTTAAAGCTCTTCGCGTGCATTGGCTTACCCATAAGCACCCTTACTACTTATTCCCTGGCCTTGGTACATGTCGCGACACCCCTATGGATCGTGGCGGTATTCAAAAAACCATGAAACTTGTACTCAAAGAGTGCGGAATCCAAAAACACGCCAGCCCCCACTCACTTAGACATTGCTTCGCGACGCACTTACTTGAGCAAGGGTTAGACCTGCGTTCACTGCAAACGCTACTGGGTCATGCAAGCCTTAATACCACGGCTCGTTACACCCGAATGACTACGCTAAAACAACGCGATGCTGCGATGGCCATCAATCATTTAACTGATGCTCTAGAATTAACGTGGAGCATTACATGAGTACCTTTATTGAACTGCTTCGCCAACATCACTCTGCGCTTAAACGTCACGATTATGCGCAGATGAATGGCGATATGCATCGAGCCATTGGGGCGATGCTCCGTTGTAAAACAGAACGACAAGGTCGCTCACAATGGTTCTGCAGTCACTGTCATCACAATGACCGATTACCGCTTTCTTGTGGTCATCGTCATTGCCCTCAGTGCCAACAACGCACCACCGCTGATTG